>JBCCGX010000450.1:0-7714 GCA_039029035.1 Acidobacteriota bacterium
CAGCCCCAGCGCGTGATCGAACTCACCGTGATCACGCAACACATAGGCGCCACGTTGCAAAAGAGGCGCCCGCTCGATCGCCAGATCGTGCCGACGGGCCAAGGAGAGGGCAAATGCCACCGCCCGGGCGGCGGTCTCGAACTTGCCGGTCACCCGGTTGGCGGAAGCGAAGACACCGATCGCCTGGCATAGCAGCGCCATGCGCTCGCCGGGCTCGCCGCCGAGGTGCGGCAGTACCCCTGTCACCACCGCCCGGGCGAGGTCGGCGACATCGGCCGCGCGGGAGGAACGCAGGTCGTCGAGCCGCCGAAGGTAAGTGGCCAGCGCCACCGGGTTGCGCGACCAGATGGCCTTCCGCACGGTGCGCCGCTGGTAGGGGAGGTCCGTACGCAAGAGCCGCTCCAGGCGGTTTTGCGGCAGCTTGGCCTCTGAAGGCCGAAGGGTCGAGCTGAGGTCTGCCTCCACCCGCCGGGCCGCCTTCTCCACCTTGGCCAGCTCCGGCTCAGCCCCACCGGGCTTCACGTGCCAGCGCAGCTGCTCCTCGGCGCTGGGCACAAAACCATAGGCCTGGCTGAAGAACGCCCCCGGCTCCTCCCCCAGCTGGTCCAGCGCCTCGAACAGCTTGTCGAAGCGCAGCCGCTGCTGCCCCACCTGGCGGCGCAGATAACCCTTGGGGTGGCCGAGCTCTTCTTCCACTCGTCCCATGCGGCCGTAGTGCCGTAGCCGCAGGTGATCGAGCTGCCTCGCCAGCCGGCCGAAAGCGTCTTGACGATCCATCGGTGAAAAGACGGTAGCACACCACATTCCATCGAGCGAGATCGAAAACACTTTCGACCCCCACGGTCGAAAGTACCCTGATTTCGTGAAAAATTTGCGCTCCTCGTCGGTACTTTCGACAATCTGACCCCTGTCGCGTCGCCTCGACGCACCGTCCCGAAGTGGAAACGAAGCCCGAAACGAGGATGCTATGCCCTTTGATGAAAGCCAGCTCGCCGCCCTCTTCGACACCCTGCGCGACGAATCGCCGGAGCTCATTCCCATCTGCCGCTGGCTGGTGCTCGGCCCCTGGCTCGCCAGCACCGTGCTGCCCGAGCACGCCCGCCCACCCAGCGTCAGCGAGCTCGTCGCGCTCAAGACCCGCGTCGAGCGCGCCGGCACCCACTACGCCGGCCTGCTCGAGGCCCTCCTCAGCGCCAGCGGCGCCGCCCCCGCCATCCGCATCGAAGCCCAGCTCGATCGCCTCCTCGAGCTCGACCCCACCCTCTGGAGCCACCCCGCCCAAGTCCTCGATCGCCCCTTCTGCGACGCCGCCGAGCTGCTCGCCGCCTGCCGCGGCAGGTTGGAGGAAGCGGGAGAAGAGGTGCGTCCACGGCTCACGGCGATGGAAGAGAAGTTGGTGCGGACGGTGCGGATCGAGGATCGGGCGCGGGAGCGGAGGGAGAGGCGGGGGGATTGAGGGGAGGGGTGTTCCTCAGATTTCGACGGCGATGTCCGTCGCCACTCCGACCTCAGCGGCAACAGGTGTCCAGAGATCGACCTCCGTCTCTTCGCTCTCGATCGAGACCACCAAAGCATAACGGGCGCCGCTGGCGCTCCGGTCGAGCTGCGGCTTTTCTTTCCACCAACCTCCGGTTGGGACGATCCCAAGCACGCCTCTTTCTGCAAGATCGGCGGCCGTTCCTTGCCAGATGTCGGAATGTAGCGAGCCTTTTTCGCGAGTTCGCTCGCCTAGGAACCAGCCTGATGAGTCTCCCGAGCCCATCTTCTTTTCGCCATCGTCCAGCGCTTGGCGATTGAGCCGCTTACGAAACTCGTCGACCGACTCGGTCGGTTTCTTGACGTCGAATCGAAAGCCATGGGAGGCATACCGATGCCTTCTCTTCCAGCCCCGCCGCCCGGGATTGGGCTCGACGAAGTACGACAACGTTACCCGCAGCCTGACTTCGCTACTTCCCAGCTCGGCCAGGGCGTCGGCGGGCCAGGGCAAGGCATGGAGTTGCATCTCCTGCATTTGCCTGTTGGAGAACGGGCGCATCTGAGACTGTACGACGAGGGTCAGCGCGTCTTGGCCGCTGCGCAGAGCCCGCTGCAGGTCCGGGACACCGAAACCGTAGCGTCGGATGAGCCCCTCGCGCTTTCGCTTGCTGTCGACTTCCCCGAAGTGAGCGCGCATGGCTCGGGTCCATTCAGCGGAATGCACGATCAAAGCACGGATCGTCTCTGGCCAGTAGTCGGGATACTCGGCCGAGATCTGGGCTGCCATTCGTGCGACTTGGGCCGATGCCGCGCTGGTCGCCCATGAGGTCACGAAGAGTTGTTCGGTCGGCCGATAGTAGGTCGTCAGCAGGCTGAGATCGTCCACCCCGTCTGTCACGTCACCTGCTCCGTCGTAGGCCGTGTTGCCACCTTCGAAGACCACGTCGGGCTTGATCGGCCATCGGGATGCAAACGTGACCGAGGTCGTACTGTACGGAGAAAGCTCGCCCGATTTCGCGACCGGCGAGAAGCCTTCGAAAGTCGGACCGGCGATCCGGGTCTTCTGCGTCGTAGCGCCGACCACGAGGGCGTTCCAAGCCTGGGCCGGATCGTGGACTGCCTCGGTATCGCTCCAGACCAGGTGATCCCTCTCGAGTCGCGAGACGTTACCCGCGCTGATCACGAACAGGCGATGGAATCTGCGCTCCGCATCGTCCAAGTAAATTAGCCCCTGCACCGAGGGGTCGAAAACCCTGCCTGCCGCGAGAGCATCCACCGCTGCAGACCACGACGAAGGAAGACCACGATCCCGGTGGTCGGTCGAGGTCACCGCCATGGAGAAACACCGGCGCCTCTGAGGTGCCTGACTTTCAGGGCGAGCGGTCGCTTCGGCGGTGATAGCGCCGTAGAGCTCTGGCGGGTTCTGTCCACTAGGCGGGAGTATCTTCACCGACTCCAATCCGTGGCGAAGCTCCACTGGGGCGTCCGTCTCCAGAACCGGCGTCAGGTCGCCCCAAAGCGCCAAACCCGCCATCTCGGTCCCGTGGCCTTGCATCGTCGGGCCACCGCCGTCGTCGTGGGAGCCCCACTCAGGTCTCACTGAGTGGCAGTCTTCCTCTGCCAATGATGGCTCCAACAGGGGGTGTTGACGATTGACACCGGTGTCTAGCACGCAGACTGCCGGAGCGTCCGACGGCGCTTCGGTCGAGCGCTCCCGAAGTTCCCGCAGCCAATCGGCTTGATCGACCGTTAACAAGTTGCTGAAGAAGGACGCCGTCTCCTTCGCGCGTCGCACCTCAGCGAGATCACTCAGAACGGCGACCGAAGCTGCCAGCTGGTCTGGGGTTGCTTGCACCAGAGAGACAGTTCGATTGTCGAACGCTAGGCGCCGCTCTTCGATCCGGAATCCGGAGGCCTCGGCGAGCTCTGTTAACCGCTCGACTTCAGTATCGTCCTGGCGCCGAAGCCAGACTTCCCACCAGATCAGCTGGCTATCGGCCGGGAATTCATCGGCTGGATCCGTCCACAGGCTCTGCAGCGTCGCGAGTCGGAGGTCTCTGATTCGTTCCAACATGTCTTGATGACGGCGTCTGCCCTTCTTCGTTCGCTGTCCATAGGCGTACTCGTTCAAGCGGTCGAAGAAGTGCCCGAGGCGGCCCTCGGGCACGAAGACGGTCGCCTGCTGCAGGCGCTTGCCGCGATCACTGCCTTCCTTGATCTCGATATCCCTGACAGCAACGAGCTCGATTTGCTTGGCCTTGTTGCCCAGGCTCAAGTGATTGAGCTCGAAGCCCGGTTGACTATCGAATTGGATATAGAGGCCGGGCTTCGCGCCTTGAACCTCGATGCTCTGCTCGGCCCGACGCTGGTCGCCAGCAGCGCTTGCGGCTCTCAGAGTCGCTCCGAGCACCTCGGCATGTCCAATGGGATTCGAGGGGCGCGGTAACTTGTCCTCACCACCTCGCGGGAAAGGCTTGTAGCGCTCTGTCTTCGGCAGACGCAGGACGAGAATGTGCCTGCGGTTGCGCTCGGCAGCCATAAACGACTCCTCCCTCGATCAAATACAAGTTGCCCGTCGCTCGCTCAACGTATCGACCAAATCCTCGGTAGTTACTTTCTCGATGTGTGCCAGGATGGCGTTCTTGGCCGCTTGCTCGCTGGCTCGGGTCACGTCTGCGTGACTCAGGCCGTCGGCAGCTTCGCCTACGGTCGGCCAATCGACGCCACAGGTATCCATCAGAGCCAGATGCCCGCGCATGATCTCGACCGCCATGTCTCGGCTGGGCAGTCCGTACTCGACGACCGTGTCGAAGCGACGAAAGAGGGCGCGATCCAGGAGCTTAGGATGATTCGTTGCCGCGATGACCAGACTGTCGCTGCCATCCTGCTCCAAGAATTGCAGGAAGGAGTTGAGGATCCGGCGGATCTCGCCGACGTCATTCGTCGCGTCGCGCTCGCCTCCCAGAGCATCGAACTCGTCGAAGAGATAGACCCCCCGGGTCTGGTCCAAGGCATCGAAAATCAGACGGAGTTTCGCGGCGGTCTCTCCCATGAACTTGGTCAATAGGCTGTGGAGCTGAATGGTGAAGAGGGGCAGCGTCAGCTCACCCGCAAGAACCGAAGCGGTCATCGTCTTGCCAGTCCCTGGCGGCCCCAACAGAAGCACCTTGCGCTGTGGTGTGAGGCCATGGTCTTTGATCCTTGCCCGCTGCCGCTGCTCCAAAAGCAGGCGGTCGATCCTGGCCCGAGTCTTGGGATCCAGCGTCATGGCCGCGAGCTTCAGCTTCGGATAGCTCGCCGTGAGCAGGCCGGACAGCTCTCCGCGCGGTTTCGCCAGTGGCGTCGGCTCGGCCATGCTCGGGGCGTCAGTCGGCCTGCGGAGCTTGGCTTTGTCAACCAATGCACGCAGCTCCTGAGCGAGTTTTCCGTGGCCGCTATGCGCCGCCCTCGCGGCGACTTGCATCGCAATCGCGTAGAAACGCGAGTCGTCGCCATCCGCATGGCTTCGAATCAGCGCTTTGATTTGTGCCGCGTTGGCCATGGTGCACCTCTAGGGGCCCTGAAGCTCGGTTGTGGAGCCAAGGGCTGGATCCATTGTAATCCAGTGGGTTTCTTTGATTCTCCCGCGTGGATCCTGTCAACGCAAGTCGACCGACCGATCACCCTTGTGGACGCCTCCGTGTCTCAGCTCGTCGTCTCGCCACTGCCTTGTTGCCTTTTCGAATCCATCGTCGAGGTCTTTAACGGGCCAGCCGCCCTAGAGATTGGCGACAGAGTCGATGACAGCTAGGCGCTGTCTTGTTGCGAGTTCGTCAAGAGTAAGTGGTCTCCGGCCCTCGACGGCCTCTTGTTCAAACCGCTGATTCACCCAAGTCCCACCTCTCACTTTCGACCTTATCCTAGTGGTCTCGGACTTGAGTTCTCTTTGAGAGCCAAGCGACCAAGATGAGACCCAAGAATCAACGCCCGGAGCCGGATCGAAACAACACACGGAAACCGAGCAGTTGGAGCCGGTCGCCGGCTCCAAGGCCACTCCGGAAGGCCGCTCGCAGGTATCTCGAGGAAGCATCCCACGAGCCGCCGCGCACCACGCGTTCGGCATCTTTGCTACTGTGGTCGTCTGGCATCACCCGAGGATCGCTGTGGCTGAAGCGCATCCGATTGAAGTCCGTCGCCAACGCGTCGACACACCATTCCCAAACACCACCTACCTGATCCTGGGCACCGTACGGGCTGGCGCCCAACGGGTGTGAACCCACTGTATCTGGCTTTCCACTGTCCCAGGTCTTGCCGAAGTCTGCGTGCTTGGAGGTTGGCTGCGTGTCACCCCATGGATATGGGCGACCTTCGATCCCACGCGCCGCTGCCTCCCAATGGTCCTCGCTAGGCAGCTCCAGACCGGCCCAAGCGCAATACGCCATGGCATCGTGCCAGCTGACTCCGACTACCGGTTGACGCGGATGGTTAAAGCGTTCTACCTCCCAAAAAAGGGGTTTGCGATGACCTGTCGCTTGCGCGAACTTCTGGTACTGGTCATTGGTTACTGGGTGCTTGCCGATCCAGTAGTCGCTTAGCGCCAATCGTCGCTCTGTATTGCCTTCGCCAAGGATGAATTCCCCCTCCGGCACCAAGACTAGCGTGGAACCGTCGATCTTGTGGATACGAATACCGGTCGAGCGATAGGCAGAACTTGCTTCTAGCGTAGGAGTTGTCTCAAGATCCGCGTTTATCGCATGGCGCAATGCGCCGCAGAAATCCTCGACAGTACTCCAACGTTCCTTGACTTTTCGCGCTAGTGCTTGCAGCAGAACCTGACGAAAGTGGTCATTGACATCGAGTTGGTCGATCGTTTCCGTTAGTTCCCAAAGCACGTCTGACGGCAGATCTAAACCATGCAGTGCGAACAGCGCCGTCATCCCCAGTCCGTAGACGTCCGCCGACGCGGCTGCCTGCCGAGCGTCGACCATGGCTTCCGGTGCCGCATAGAGAAAGGTGCCGAGCATCGAGGTCCGGGTGCCGCCGGTGGTGTCGGCCGCTCTAACCAAATCAAAGTCGGTCAGTTTGGGTGTCCCGTCAAGGGTCAGCAGAATGTTGTGTGGCTTGACGTCGCGGTGCACGACGCCGCGCTCATGGGCGAGGGTGAGTGCTTCACCAATCTCGAGGATGATCTCGAGGCGCTCCGCCTGCGATAGACGGTCTTCCAACACGGCCCGGCGGAAGTCTCCGCCAGCGAGGTACTCCATTGCGAAGAAGGGGTACTCGCCGTCTTCGCACTTTTCCTCGATCACCCGCACCACGTTGGGGTGCGTCAGCTGTGCCATTTGCCGTGCGCCGCGAAAGAAGCGCTCGCGGCGGCTGGCGTCGCCGGTGTGTTGGCCGTGGAGCACTTTCACGGCAACGAGGGCCCTGCGGGTCTGGTCGTAGGCCTTCCACACCTGGGCAAAGCCACCCTGGCCGATCATCTCCAGTAGCTGGAACCGACCATCCAATAGAAAGTCACCGGCCTTGAGCTGTGCCCCCTCACGTAGCCGCCGACGTAATGAGAGGATTTCCTCGGTCACCGCGCTGGTGTCGTCTCCGGCCGCTTCGAGCTCGGCCTTGCTGCGGTAGGCGCGGTCCAGGGTTTCGGAGAGCTGTTGGGTGGCGTCGTCGGCGTAGGTCGGCGTGGGGCGAGTGGGCTCTTCGCCGGTGATGCCCCAAACCAGCCGATCGAGCGGATCGCGATCGGTCTGGCGATAGTCCACCCAAGTCCGGTTCCTCAGGAACGACGGTAGATCGGGTGCCTCGCCCGCGTCGGCCAGGATGACGGGAATCACAGGGCAACCGCGATCAACGAACGCCTGCAGAACGGCGTCCACTTCCTCGTCCTGCCAGGGGCCGATGCCGCTGGCGCCGACGATCACCGCGGCGGCGTCAACGTTTTCGATCTGCTTCTCTAGCTCGCGTCGCCAGGGCAGGCCGGGTCGTAAGCGCCAGACGTCGAGCCACACTCTGAGGCCTCGTTCCTCGAGCTGTCGCGCGAGGTGTTCGACGGCAGCTCGGTCGGGCGAGTGGTAGGAGAGGAAGATGTGGTAATCGGAGGGCATCGCAGCAGAATCAGGGAGGGTGGTGGAATGGTCGACATTCTATTGGACTGGCTTCGTCGGGCCCGGGACTGAAGTCCCGGGCTACGGACTTTCGCCCCTATGGGGCTGGCTGAATTGGTTTCGCTGGGTCGCCACTCAGTGAGTCACGACTC
>JBCCGX010000451.1:0-7699 GCA_039029035.1 Acidobacteriota bacterium
ACCGCGCTGGCGAGCCCGAAGTTGCTCGGGGTGTCGCCGCCGGTGATGATCGTCGAGTTGGCCGGGGTACCACCGTCGAAGGTGACATTCTGTGGCCGAATGTTGTTCTCGACGCTGTCGGCGATGAAGTTGTCCTCGTTGAAGAGATTGAAGATCTCGATCCGGAACTGCGCCGTCAGGCGGTTGCCGAGGTCGATGTTCTTGTAGAAGGAGAGGTCGACCTGGAAGAAGTCCGGCCCTTCACACGAGCCACGATCGGCCATCTGGGAGGTGTCGCCCAGGCGTAGGCCAGAGATCGTGAAGGCGTTCGGATCGATCACCTGCTGGCCGCTGCCGCCGCACGACCCGACCTGGATCGGCCGGTTGTTGTCGTCGTAGCCGGTGCCGGCAAAGCCGCCGCCGGCGAGCCCTGGAATGTCGATGGCATAGACCGTGATCGGCGTACCGGAGGCATATTGCACGACGCTACCGATCGCCCAATCGCCCAGGAAGTGCTCCTTGAAGCCACCCTGGCCCTCGAACGTCGGCAGGTTGTACACCAGGCTGGCGTTGAAGATGTGGTCACGATGACCACCAGCGTAGCCCCAATCGAGATCGGGGTTGTCGAAGTCGGTGATCTGAATGTTCTCCTCGCCGGCGCTCGAGCTGGTCAAGGAGTCGTTGGCCTTGAAGCTCGAGAAGGTGTAGGAAGCCTGGAACTGCGAGCCGCGTCCGAAGCGCGAGCTGAACTGAGCCTGCAGGCCGTCGTACTCCGACTCGCCGTCATTACGCCAGAAGAGAATCCGGTTGCCGCCGCCGGTGAAGAAGGGCCTCACCGAGCCATCACCGTCGCCGCCGCCGAGTAGGAAGTCGAGTCGGTCGGAGCGACCGTTGCCGTTCAGGTCAGCCGTCGGCACCTGGTTGATGTCACCCTTGCGTACCAGGTGGCGACCGCGGTTGCCGACGTAGCTGATTTCCAGGGTCGAGTCCTGGAACAGCTGTTGCTCCCAGGTGACGTTGTACTGGAAGTTGTACGGCGTCTCGTTGTTCGGATCGATGCCACGGTTGGGTGTGCCGAAGCCTTGCCCGAGGTTGCCGTTGAGCGAGTCGAGAGGCCGGGCGCCGCTGGTGTTGGCGGTAAAGGGCGGCTGGCCACCGAAGTCGAGCTGGATGTTCACCCGCTCGCGTTGGAAGAATTGGCCGAAGCCGGCCCGCAGCACACTACGACCGGTGCCGTGCACATCCCAGGCGAGACCGAAGCGCGGTGCGAAGTTGTTGTTGTCGTCCTCGACGAACGACCGGCTGACGCCTTGGCCACCGCCTTCGAGACCGGCTGCGGCGCACGGATTGGTGCCCGGCACCTGGGCGATGCCGTTGCACGACGAGTTGCCCAGCGCCGGGTCGAAGAGGTTCGGATCGAAGGAGACGATGTTGTCGTCCTGGGCCACCGGCTGCTCGTACTTCGAGTAGCGCACGCCGAGATCGACCGTCAGGTTGTCGTTGACCTTCCACGAATCGCCGACGTAGACCTCGATGTCCTCCCATTCGAGCACCGGACTGGGCTGGAAGGCATTCTCGTCGTAGCCGTGCCACATGTCGCGAATCAGGATGTCGGCGATCCGGTTGCCGCTGGTGCCGCCGCCCCAGCCGGCGAGGCCGACGCCGCCCCAGAAGTGTGGGCTCTCGAAGGCGTTGCCGCCGCCGATGTTCTCGGACTTCTCGTTCTCGGAGTAGAGCACACCGGCCTTGACCCAGTGGTCGCCGAAGACCTGCTCGTAATCGTTCTTGAGCGACACGATGTCGAGGTTGTTCTCCCACGGCGAGATGTTCCACAGGTCGCGTCCGGTGGCGCCGCCCCAGTAGACCGGATGGCTGCGGTCGGCGCCGCCGCTCTTCTGGTCGGATGGGAAGAAGGTCGGGATATTCGCGTTGATTTCGGAGTTGATCGCGTCGCCCGAGCCGCGGTCGATGGAGATGTCGTTGCCCGACATCGAGAAGGTCACGGTGTTGACCACCGACTGGCCGATCACCGAGTTGAGCTGCGCCACCAGCGATTGGCCGGGCTGATCCCAGGCGGAATCGACGGTGGGGAAGGGGTCGTCTCCCCACAGGCCGTTGGTCTCGCCGGCGTTGGGCGCCGGGTTCTCCCAATGGTCCTCGGTGTAGCGGAAGAGCACCTGGTTGCGCTGGTTGACGCTCCAGTCGAGTCGCGCGTTGATCTGGTTCCAGTCGATCTGAGTCGGTACCGAATCGACCCAATTGAGGGCCGTGCCGGTGACGGTGGGATCGGGATAGAGGTTGAGCAGTGCCAGACCGCCTGGGCTCAGGCGGTCACTCGGGATGATGTTGCCGGGGAAGGGGTTGCCGGTCAGCGGGTCGATCGGTGGCGTCGCCGACTGGCTGAAGTCGCCCGTCCGCTCGGCGGCGGTGGGTACCGTGGCGCTACGCACCGTGCCGCGCTCCTCGTCGTTCCATTCGCCGGAGATGAAGAAGTGCACCTTGTCCTTGGCGATCGGGCCGCCGAGGGTGAAGCCGAAGTCTTTGCGGTCGAGGGGCTCTTTGGGCAGCCCGGCCTGGTCGAGGAAGAAGTTCTTTTCGTTCAGGGAGTCGTTGCGGAAGAAGGCGTAGGCGCTACCCTGGAAGTTGTTGGTCCCGCCGCGGGTCACCAAGTTGATCTGCGCACCGCCAGCGCCGCCGAACTCGGGACCGTAGCTGTTGCGGTGGATCTTGAACTCCTCGATCGCGTCGACCGATGGCGTGACCAGGATGGTGCGGTTGGAGCCCGTGTCGTTGTTGGCCGCGCCGTCCACCGTCCAGTTGTTGCCGGTCACCGAGCTGCCGGAGACCGAGAGGTCGACGCCGGAGAGGAGGCCCTTGTTCTTGAAGTCGATGCCGTCGACCGCGCTGACCCCGGGCATCAACTGGGTCAGCTGGGTGAAGTTACGTCCGTTGAGCGGCAGCTCGCGGATCTGCTCGCCGGTGATCAGACCGGCGACCTCGCCGCTGATCGTCTCGATCGGCGCGCTGGCGGCAGTCGTCGTGATCTCTTCGTTGATCGCCCCCAGCTCGAGCTCCAGATTGATCTCACGAACGTCGGCGACATTCAGGCCGATGCCGCTGACCACCGACGTCTTGAAGCCGTCGAGGGCGGCGCTCAGATCCCAGGTGCCCACCGACAGCGCGGGAATCGAGTAGTTGCCCGATTCGTTGGTGAAAGCTTCTCGAGTGACGCCGGTCTCGGTGTTCTTGGCCGTGACCGTGACCCCGGGCATCGCTGCCCCTGAAGGATCTGTGACCGTTCCCCGGATGCTGGCCGTCGTCCGTTGACCGAGTGCCGACTGGGCCAGGCCCAGCGCGAGTACCAAGACTGACGCGATTGTTAGAGAGCGCTTCCTCATTGACCCGACTCCTTTGCCGAATAGGGCACCATTCCTCTGGTTCCGACGGTTCAGCAGGCGCCAAACAGCGCGCTCGAACGCGTCCGAGTGGGTTAAATCGATTCCCTAAACCGATTTAGCAAGTATGCGTAACTAAGTTCATATTCATAGGCGTTTGTCAAGTCCTTCGTGCGCTTTTCTTTCAAAAAGGCTTGTGCCGGCGGCTTCGGGCGTGGTATTTGTTACAGACATGACGGACCGAACCGTAGCCACCAAGCGGCCTGCCGGCCTGGCCGCTGCTCGCTCCAAGGCCGTGACTCTCAAAGACGTCGCCCGACATTTGAGGCTCTCGCCGACAACTGTGTCGGTGGTGCTCAATCGCTCGCCGGTGGCGGACTCGATTCCGCAGGAAACGAAGGATCGCGTCTTTGCCGCGGCGCGCGAGCTCGACTACCGGCCGAACTACCTGGCGCGCTCTCTGCGCGGCAAGCGCAGTTTCTCGGTCGGCGTGCTGGTGCCGGAGATCAGTGAAGGGTATGCCTCGGGCGTGATGAGCGGGATCGAGAACCATCTGGTCGAGGCGGGCTACTTCTACCTGATGGCCAGCCACCGTTCACGGCCCGACCTGCTGCAGGAGTACCTGCGTCATCTCGAAGACCGGTCGGTGGAAGGCTTCATCCTGGTGGCGACCCAGGTGGAGTCGGCACCTCGGCTGCCGACGGTGGTGATCTCGGGCCATCGCAAATTCGACAATGTCACCAACCTGGTGGTCGACCATGATGTCGCGGCACGGCTCGCCCTGGCGCATCTCACCGATCTCGGGCACCGGCATATCGCCTTCTTTCAGGGGGCCGAAGGCAACGTCGACGCGGCCGAGCGTTGGCGCAAGATCGTCGACACCGCCCGAACAATGGGTATCGCGATGCCGCCGGAGCTCGCCCTGCAATTGGTTGGAACATCCTATGGACCGGTGTTCTCCCCGGATGAGGGGTATCAGGAAGGTTATGCCTACGGTCAGAAGTTGCTAGCGTCCGGGGTCGAGTTCACCGCTCTCTTTGCCTTCAACGACGTCTCGGCCATCGGTGCCATGCGTGCGTTTCTCGATGCCGGCAAGCGGATCCCGGAGGACATCTCGGTGGTCGGTTTCGACGATATCCAGAGTGCCGCGTTCCACAATCCGAGCCTGACGACCATCCGGCAGCCCTTGCATCGCATGGGAGAGATGGCGGGCGAGGTCCTGGTCCAGCAGCTGGCCGGTAAAGGTTCCCGGCCGGTCGATGTCCGGGTCGACCCCGAGCTGATCGTGCGGGCCTCGACCGGACCGGCGCGTTGATCGCAACCCACAACGACCGTTCCGGCCGTCCTTGTGGCCTGCGCCGCAGCTCCGGAACTCGCCGGACCCCTCACAGACCGCAGGAGCTCTGGGCAAGACATGGCTGATCCGTCTCGATCATCCTTCACGCTCGAACACGCTCGCTGCGTGCTCGCTCCACAAGGACGCCCTCTCGAGCACCAAAGCGGTGTTCCTGGATGCGATCTAGTTGTCCTTCGACAGACTCTGCGCGAGGATCTCGTCAATCGCCTCGTTCGTCGGTCCTTCCAGGACCTTCAGCACCTTGCCCGAGCGGTCGGCCACGAACAGGGTAGGGATCACCAACCCACGGCCGCCCTGGGCGCGGTAGTGCTCGTCGAGCTCGACGTAGCGTGGGTCGTCGAAGAGGTAGATCGGCCAGCGGATGTCGTGTTCGTACAGGAAGCCCTTCAGCGCCCCGAGCTCGTCCTGATCCGGCAGCTGGACCACGATCGAAACGAAGCGGTAGCTGCCCGCGTCCTGACCCGCCGCCAAGCGTTGCATCACGGGCACCTTGTCGCGGCAGGGGGGGCACCAGCGGGCCCAGACCATGATCAGGTTGAGCTCCGCCGCGTCGAGGCGCAGGCTCTCGTTCTGCACTCTTTCACCGACCAGCCGTGGCAGCGATCGGAACGGCAGCTGAAAGCCGGTCGGTGGGCGGTAGGCTTCGTGCTCGAAGATCTCGGTGTTCGGGTGGTACTCCGACCAGACGTGCCATTCCACCTGGTAGCCGTCCAACGGCTCGAGGCGCCTGCCCTTGCTTGGACCGCGGACGGCCAGCCCTTCGACGGTCCACAGGGAGCCCGTTTCCCGGTCCCGTGCTTGCGCAGCGTCGCCGGCGGGCTCGAACGTGAGGGTCTTGCCGCCCAGCCGGCGGTCGTAGGCCGCCATCTCGAACTCGCCACGGGCGAAGAGCAGTACGGGGCGATCCGAGACGGTGTCGTTCACCGTACCGCCGCGCTGTTGCACGGTGCGCAGCGGATAGGCGCGCGCCAGCTCGCCCTGGCGCAGACCGAAGACGAAATCGTTCTCCGCCAGGCGAGTGTCCCAGGACCGGAGGGTCTCGCCCATCTGGCCGACGATTCCCCACTTGCCCGGGTGCTCGCGGGCGCCGTGCCCCGCACGCTCGCTCTCCGGCCGGTGGACGACGTCGGTGTCGGGATGGCGTGTGGTCCAGTCGCTCCAGGTGGTGAGGAAGACCGGCAGCCGGGCGAGCTTGCGGCCGGCGAGGGGCCCTTCCAGGGCGTGGCCGTCGAACGGCGCCCAGAGGGTTCCGGTCTGCCGATCGCGCAGGATGATGGAGCCGTTGCACACCCCTTCGGTTTCGAGCTCGAGAACCCGGTCGTCCAGATCGCGGCGAAAGGCGGTGGCGGCCGAGCACTGCTCACAGAAAGCGAGCAGCACGTCGGTACCTTGCAGCCGGTCGTTCACCGCGTGATGGTTTTTCAGGATCCACCAGGGGTAGGCTCGCGCCGCCCCCGCCAGCACCAGCCCGGCGACCACGTCGTCGGGCCGCATGTGATCGGCTTCGGCGGCCGATCGGAGGCTGGGGTCGTCGAGCGATGGAAAGGCGATGGCAACGTCACGGGCGACGATCCGCTCGCTCAGGCTGGCCGCGTCGCTGGCTTGCGGAACCGATTCGCTGGCCGTTTCTTCGGCTGTGTCGCCCGGCGCGGCGCTCGCCGGGACCGGTGTGATCGGCCCGAGCAGCACGGCCGCGAGCAGCGCGCTGGGGCGAGCCGAAACGCAACGAGACATCATCATGCCGGCAAGTATAGACCGCTCGCCGCGCTCGATGAGGTGGACCGGGCCCGCGGCCCGGGCGCGCCGTTCGCCCCCTTGATCAACCGTGTCGGGACCGCTCCGCCGAGCGGCTCCGGCGGGCCCCGAACCGTGACTTTTCCGGAGTTCGCATCATGAAAAGCCCCCGATCCCTGGTCGCGATGCTATCGCTCGTCGCTCTCGCCGACCTGTTCTCGGGCCTGGCCGTGCAGGCGCAGACCGAGCCACCCGCCTTTGCCGAAACCGTCGACGTACAGCGCATCAATGTCGAGGTTTGGGTTACCGATCGGCAGGGCAACCCGGTCACCGGTCTCGGCCGGGAAGCCTTCGAGGTGCGAGAGGACGGCAAGCTCGTCGAGCTGTCGAACTTCGCCGAGATCCGGCGCTCGCTGCCGGGTGATCCTTTCGCACCCACCGCGCCGATCGAGGCGCCTCTGGAAGAAGAGGTGCGTGAACGGCCGTTGGAGCTGGAGGATCTCTTGGTCGAAGATCCACAGGCCGACGATGGCGGGTTCTTGGCGCTGTACTTCGACCAGTTGTTCTCCGGGCTCGTCGGTCGGGAGCAACTGGTCGATGATCTGCGCGCCTTCATGGAGTTGCGGCGGATATCGCCGGCCAAGGTGCTGATCGTCAAGCAAGACGAGCATCTCACGGTGGAGGCCAATCTCGGCTCGACCCGGGCCGATCTCGACGCCGCTCTCGAGCGGCTGGCCAAGACCTCGCCCCAAGGTGTCCAGACCGCGGCTCAGGAACGCAACGCCCTGCGCCGCCTACAGGACGACTGGGAAAGAGTGGCGGTGCTCGGCAACACGGCGCCCGGGCAAGACCCGTGTGATCAATTCGTCGGCGAGGCGTTCCGCGAGATCCAGCTCCACATCGACGCCAGTCGCGGCCGGATCCTACGGACGCTCGAGCATCTCGACAACACCGCCGGTTTTCTCGCCGGCTTGCCGGGCCCCAAGACACTGCTCTACATGTCGGACGGTCTGCCGACTTCGCCAGGGCTGGATCTGCTGAGCTTCGTCAAGCACCTCTGCCCCGGCCGGGCTTTGGAGCGGCGCCTCGATCATCAAGAGGGTCTGAACGAAGCCTTCCGTCGCCTCAGCCGCCATGCCAACGCCAACCGAGTGACGATCTACTCGATCCAGGCCCTGGGCCTCCGCCAGACGTCCTCGTTGACGGGCGCCGATCAGAAAGGCGTCCGCGGCAC
>JBCCGX010000452.1:0-7697 GCA_039029035.1 Acidobacteriota bacterium
GCCTGGACCACCCGTTTGAGCTTCACCAGGGTCCCTTCCACTGGCACCATGGCGTTCTTCTGCGTCCAGCAGTCGGCGTACTCGGCGTAGAAGTCGTCCAGTGGCAAAGTGGTTCGGGTCACCGCGTGCTGGATGTCGAAGAGCTCGAAATCCCAGGTCTCGATTTCACCCTTGGCGCGCTCGAACAGGTCGGTACCGGGGAACGGGGTCGAGATGCAGTAGGCGGCGAAGTGGTAGCCGTGGTCCTTGACGTAACGCCGCACCTGAGTGAACTCCTGGCGGGTGAAGCGGGGATCGACCATGATGTTACCCACCACGCCGACGCCGCGATCGGAGAGCATGCGGACTGCCCGTTCGTTCAGGTCGCGCGTGGTGTCCTTGCGCACTTCCTTGAGCCGCTGATCTGAATGACCTTCCAGGCCGAGGAAGACGGCGTGCAGGCCTGCTTCCTTCCAGATGTCGATCAGATCGGGGTAGTGCGCTAGCACATCGGCTCGGGTCTGGACGTTGAAGGTCTTGCCGAGATTGGCTTCGACCAGAGCCTCGCCCAGCAGGCGCATGAACTTGGGATTGGCGAAGAAGTGGTCGTCGGCGAAGAACACGGAGTCTTCGGGGATCGTCGAAAGATCGTGCAGCACCCGATCGATGGTGTGGGCCCGGGTGCTCGCGCCGCCGAACTTCCAGATCGAGCAAAACTCGCATTGGAAAGGGCAGCCGCGGGTGACCTCGGCCAGGCCCAGAGGACGGGTGAACGACAGGTAGTGGCGCTTGCGGTCGATCCCAGGCAGGCGTCGATTGACCGGCCGCCCCCGGGTGGTCTCGAATTTCACCAGGCCGCCGATCGTTTGCTGGCCGTCGGCATGGTTGAGCACCAGGCCCTCGATCTCACCCAGCCCGGTGCCCTTCTCGTGGGCGTTGCACACGGCCAGCATGACGTCTTCACCGTCGCCGCGCACGATGACGTCGATGTCGGGCGAGAAGAAGTACTCCGGGGCGAGGCTCGGCGGCTGGCCGCCAATCACCACCAGGCAATTCGCATCGGCGGTCTTGGTGCGGGTCGCCAGATCCCAGGTTGCACCGATATGGCTGGTGTAGAGGCAGCTGATACCGACGACGTCGGGGCGGAAGCGGGCAAGCACCGCTTCGAAGTTCTTCTCCCAGCGCAGATCGAGGAGATAGACGTCGTGCTGCGGTTGCAGGTGGGTGCCGATGTGCTCGAGCCCCAGGGGTTCGACTTGGAAAACGTTCTGCAGACCGAATTTTCCCACGTTGTAGGGATTGACCAGTAAAACTCGCAAGGCGACCTCCAGCGGCAAGACCCGATGTCTAGCGAAAACATCCGGCGCGAAACAGCTGGACCAGCGGAAACCGATCCGGGGTCCGCCTTGTACTTCGCCGAGGTGGTGAAATCAGATTCGGAGGGGCTGCGCTCAGACACGCCTCCGCGCCGTCCTCTGGGATCCGAGCGGCGCTCCTTGCTCGACGGATTGTCCTTAGACTAGCTCGCTACCTCGACCGGGACGATGTCGGTCTCCGGTGCCATTCCCCCGTCCTCGTCGCCGGAGGCCGCGCGACGTCGGTCGATGAGCTCCGACAAGGCCTCGAAGCTGACCCCCAGACGATCGGCGGTGGCCGAGGCCAGGGAGGTCTCGGCGACGCCACCGCGGAATTGGTACGTCGAGGCGAGCTGGTCGTCGGTCTCGACCTGCAGGAACTCGAGGGCGTCGGACGGGTGCTCGTCGCGCAACTCGCGGGCGAAGTCGAGGAAGTGGGTCGAGATGAAGGTGACGGCGCGCAGCTTGTCGAGCAGGCGCACTACCATGGAGAAGATCTCGGTGCCTTCGGCCGGATTGGTGCCCGAGCACAGCTCGTCCAAGATCACCATCGAGGGCGAGCCCATGGCTTCGAAGAGATGGCGGATGCGCAGCAGCTCGCGGCCCAGGCGGCCCTCGGCCTGGCTGGCGGTCTCACTCTCGACCAGGGAGACGAACATGCCGCGGATGATCGGCAGATTGGCCCGCGCCGCCGGGACGTAGACACCCGATTGGCCGAGCAGCTGGGTCAATCCGATGGTTTGCAGCAGGCGGGTCTTACCGCCCGAGTTGGGGCCGGTGATGATGGTGATCGCCTGGTGTTGGTCATTGTGCACGTTGCACGGCACCGCCGGGCGGTCGAGGCCGAGGAGCAGAGGATTGAAGACCTGATCGAGCTCCAGCGGGCGCGCCTCGTCGAAGCTCGCCAGCGACATCTCCAGACCGTCTGCTTCGACTCGGCGCTTGAGATTCATCGAAGCCAGGTAGAGCTCGAGCTGGCCGATGAGCTGGACCAGAGGGGTCAGCGACGGGGAGATCTTGAAGTAGACCTCGCGCAGCACCCGACCCGCGACCTCCGACGGGCTCATCTTGTAGCCGTAGAGCACAAAGACCTTGATGCGGTCGAAAATGCGCCGCAGCGGGCCGCGATAGAAGCGATTGCTGGTGTTGTCGCGAATGTCTTCGATGTTGAGCGATTTGAGCTCGCCGTCGGCCCCCATCTGGACGCTGAGGAAGAGGGTCGACTGGCGGCTTTGATACTCCAGCAGATCGGCCAGGATGGAGTACTCCTCGGAGGCCTGAATGGTCAGGCCGGCCTGGTGCAGGCGGCTAAGGCCTGAGCTGGCGTCGGCGAACTCACTCACCATCCAGTCGATGATCCATTTGACCAGGCTCAGGAGATCGAAGCGGAAGGCATTGATGTCGAGCTTGGCCGAGTGGTCCGGCTGTTTGAGCATCGATAGCAGCCGGCTGAGCCTGGCGTAGAGCTGCTCGGTGGCCTCGAGCAGCTCTGCATCGGACTCCAACTCGCGCAGGATGTCCTGCCGGAAGCGCACCGCGGCGATGTCGGTCGGCGGGTCGGACAGCACGTTGTAGAGATACGTCTCGTTGATCGGGAAGCGCAGACCGTCGATCTCGATCGTCAGGCAGTCACGGATCAGCGTCTTGACGAAGAGATCTTCGGCGAAGAGCTCGAGGTTCCAGTCGGTGCCGCCGCGGTCGAAGACCCCGAGCTCGCGCGCGATGCCCTTGGCGTCTTCGCGGCCGAGGAAGGCGAGCTCGAGCAGTGCATGCACCGAATCCCGGTTGCCCGCACGGCGTGGCTGCAGGTTGAGAAGATCGGGAATCGGGATGGCCGATTCCGTGCTGGGGGTCAGGTCGAAGCCCAACCGTTCCGTTTTGCGGCGTTCTTCGAGTCGTTTGGCGAGTCCCATCGGCCTGGCATGATACTCCATGGCTCGCTCAGACTTGCCTCCTGGTGGGAAAGTTCCCACATCACCCGCGGTTCTGGGCCAAGGTGAAGCGCAGGCTTTGGAGGCGGTGATCACTGAGCCAGCTGGTGTGGATACGGTAATGCTCTGCCCGCACGCCTGGGCCCAGGATGCATTGATCGATCGCCAGTACCGGCAGCGGCTCCGGCCAGGTGTAGGACCAGCCTCTGCCGGCGACAGCATAGGCGTGGGCATAGCCCGGCGACAGGTTGGAAAGCTCGAGTGAGCGCCGCGGGGCGTTGAAATCACCCACGGTGATGTCGGGGCGGTAGTGCTCGACCCAACGCTTGACTTCGCGCAGTCGCGGCCCCCGGGCAATCCAAGGGCTTGCCGGCAGATCGGCCGCGAGGATGGAGACGTGCTGGTCGCCAACCTGGCAAACAGCGTAGAGCAGGCCGATGTCGGCGGAGGGCGGACGCTCGCTACGGCCCTCGACGAAGCCACGACAACCGATGCCCAGGGTCGAGTGGCGGATCAAAGAGAAACCGTCTCCAAAGGCGGCGACGCGCTGCGCCCCGAGGCTCTCGGGCAGCTCGGAGAGGACATAGATGTCGGCCGGATGCTCGGCCAGGCGCTGCTGCACTCGGTCCCAGCCGAGCCAGCCGCGGAAGACGTTCCAATGCACCAAGGTGAGCTCACTGGGGATCGCCCGGGCTGTCGGATCGACGGTCGGGTCGACCGGCAGTGCGCCCCAACGGTTCTCCAGGCTGACGATGACCAGAGCGGGCAGTAGAGACGCCAAGAGTGCCGCGGCGGCGACCCGTCGACGACCTTTCCGCCACAACAGCGGCGCCGAGAGCAGCAGCGCGGCGCACAACACCGGCGACGGAATGTAAAAGCACAGGCCACTGAGCCACCAGCGGTCCCTCAGCCACTGACCGATGAGCCAGGGGAGAAGGGTGATCAGGGGCGCGAAGAGTAAGCGCTCGAGGAGCGGCGCTCGGATCCCAAAGGACGGCGCGGAGGCGTGTTTGAGCATGGCCTCAGCAGGTATTGCAAGCTCTTCGTTTTTCTGCAGATAGACCAGTCGGAGAGGGCCATGCGAGTTTAGCGCAGTGCCGCCCGCTGGGAGCCGAGCGCCGCGGCCGTCCAAGCTTCGGCATGGCCTCCAGCTCGATTAGCTCGATTCCACGTAGCCGGCGCAAGCCTGCACCGGCAGCGGCGGGTAGCGCGCGAAACGCTTGTCGCGATCGGCTCGGGCGCAGCGCACGAAGGTACTGCGGCGCGAGCGCAGCACCTGGAGATCGATACAGGTGGCGCACAGACCGGCGCGCGGCGTCACTTCGGCGCGCTCTTCGGCCGTTGCAGGTTTGGTCTCGAGGCCCATCGCGGCGGCGAATGCTACACGGAATCGTACTTTGCAACCTCGATCGGGAGGTCTTCTACCGAAATTAGGCCGCACTTCGTCCCTCTGGGGCAGCCTCTCATCGGCCCTTGGGGCCCCTTCTAGCCCAAAGAGGGTCGAAAATTACGGATTTCCCCCTAATCTATGAAACGCATTCGTACTTAGTGACGTATGTATAGATCGAGAGAGGGTTGCAACTGACAACCCAATTCCCGCCGGGGCTCGACGGATTGCATTCGTGATCCGGTACAACTGAGCGCCACTGGCGGAGCAAGATACATCAAATTAGCTCCGTTCCTATCAAATAGCCCATCTTTCCACGGTGCAAGCCGTGCGATCCATACCAAGGGGACCGATTCTCGGTCCCCTTCGGCCTTTCTGGGAGTAGTGACAATCCCGCAGCTACTCGTCGCGCAGGGCGACCGAGGGCTGGATTCGTGCCGCCCGCAGCGCCGGCAGGGCACAGGCGATCAGGGTCACGGCCAGGGCGAAGGTGACGATGGCGAGCACATCGCCGAGCTCGACTCGGAAGGGAACCGAGTCGATGAAGTAAATCGCCGCGATCTCCGGGTCGAAACGGATCAGCTCGAGCTCGGTGATCAGCCAGGCGGCACCGCCGCCCAGCAAGACCCCGGCCGCCGTGCCGGCGCCGCCGAGGCAAAGGCCGTAGAAGGCGAAGATCCACCACAGCTCGCGTGGCCCGAGACCGAGGGAGCCGAGCACGCCGATATCGTGCAAACGCTCGCGGACCAGGATGACCAGGGTCGAGGAGACATTGAACGTCGACACCAGGACGATCAGCCCCAGCACCAAGAAGAGAAGGCTCTCCTGCAAGCGCAGGGCAGCGAACAGTTGGTGGTTGATCTTGCGCCAGCGTTGGACCAGCCAGTCGCCCCCCAGGGTGTCGTCGATGCGCTGGCTCACCGCGTCGGCCTGCGACGGATCGGTCAGCTTGAGCTCGATGACGTCGAGCCCGGCCTCGCCGCGCGCTTGGCGCAACACCGTGCGCTCGAGGACGATCCAGCTGGCGTCGAATTCGGCGAAGCCGATCGAGAAGGTGTCGTCGAAGCGGACGCTACGATAACGAAACCGGGGCCTTGACCCACTGAGGTCGAGGACCACCAGCCGCAGGACGTCACCGGGCTCCACCGCCAGTTGGCGTGCCAGCTCCTTGCCGAGCAGGACGCCGGGGACGCCACGCTCGCCAGCTGCCAGAGGCGCTGCGGCCCCCGGCGCCGGGCGGCTGCGCTGCGCGGTCGGGTCGTGCTCCGGGTCGACGCCACGTAGCGTCACACTGATTCCGTCGGGCACCGCCGGGCTCGAGATCGAGCCCTGGCCGTAAGCGACGCGACCCATGCGGGCGACGCCCGGCAGCTGCCGCACCTGCTCGAGGATCTCAACGTCGCGCTCGAAGGCATCCTTGGTCAGTGGCGAGGCGATCACCTCGCCCTGCAGGCCGATCAGCTTGCGCTGCAAATCCTCGGTGTAGCCGGTCATCAAAGCCATGGCAATGACCATGGCAGTCACTCCCAGGGTGGTCGCGATAAAGGCCGCCCAGGCGGTCGACGAGAGAATCCGGCTGCGCTCGCCCAGCATGTAGCGCCAGGCGATGACCCAGGCGAGGGGCGCTCGGCGCAGAAGTAGCGAGCGTTTCATTGCAAAGCGGGGCACGTCAGATGCCATCTCGTGGCACCGTCTGGCCGAGCTGGGAGCGGCGCTCGGATTCCAGAGGACGGCGCGGAGGCGTGTTTGAGCATGGCCTCAGTCGGTACAGCACGCTCTATCTTTTTCGTCGATAAGCCATCGGAGAGGGCCATGCGAGCTTAGCGCAGCGCCGCCCGCAGGGGGCCGAGCGTCGCGGCTTCACTGCGTTACCGCTTGGGGCACGGCGCTCTCCGCGGTACTATATAGGACCCGATCCGAGGAGCGGAGAGCCGTGTCGACTGACGACACTTGCCGCCATCTGAGCCCTACGAGGAGTGAGCCATGCGTCGATCCTGCCAACCAGCCCGCCTAGGACGGTTCCGCCACTCTTTGATTTTCGCCGGCCTGTTGGCGCTGAGCTTGCCGGCCTGGGGCTATGTCGTTTTCCTCAAAGACGGCTCGAAGATCGACACCAAGGAGAAGTACCGCATCGAAGGCGACCGGGCGATTCTCATCCTGCCCAGCGGGACGGAGGCCTTCTATGACGCTTCCCAGATCGACGTCGAGAAGACGCAGCAGGCCAACGTGATCAATCTGAGCAACGCCACCTTGATCGAAGGCGGGCGGCAGACTCGCTTGCCGGCGAATCTACGCACCGGGGAGGAGGATCTGGCCTTCGAGCGCTTCGTCAGCGGTCGCAGCCTGGCCCTGCCCAAGGTGCGGCGCCGGGACGCGGAGCAGCAGGTCACCGACAAGGGGCATCCCACCACCGATGCCGGGTTTGTCGACCTGATGACGATTCCGCGCAAGAAGTACAAGAACAACGACGTCATCGCCGAGGTTCTGGGCTACTTGAAGGGTCAGGGGGTCGACCGAGTGCGGATCTTCGAGGGCACGGAGAAAGATCGCCCGCTGCTCGAGATCGTCGCCGCGTCGGAAGCCTCGGTCTTCAAGGCGCTCGAAGACTCCGCCAACAGCCTGGTGCAGATCCGCGAGCGCTTCGCCAAAGAAGTGGCAGCCTACGAGCTGGTGATGATGACCGAGTCGCAGGATCGGGCGGGTCAGTTCCTGATGACCCCCGAAACGGCTGATCTCCTGGCTTCGGGGCGCATGAAGGCCCAGACTTTCTTCCTGCGCTATGTTGAGTTTTAGAACGGTGTTGCGTCGTAAGACGGTGTTGCGTCGTAAGACTGTGTTGCGTCGTCAGACTGTGGAGCTCTGAGACTGCAGTATCTCGACACGTTCCTCGCCGGCTACCACAGCTACGCTAACTACCTCTGGGGCGAGCTCGCTCGGCCGCATTGGGGCAACTACCTCTATTGGCTGATCGGCATCTCGCTGTTCTTCTTCGCCCTCGAGCTGCTACCGCCCTGGCGCCCGAACCAGCCGCGGTTTCGCCGCGAC
>JBCCGX010000453.1:0-7695 GCA_039029035.1 Acidobacteriota bacterium
AGAACCAGTAGACCTCGTAGAGACCGAAGGTGCAGATCGACATCACCGCGAGTTTGAAGCTCGAGGTGGTGAAAAAGAGCTGTTCGGGATTCGATCCGGCCGGCTCGATCGTGCTCTTGGGCGGCGCGTAGGGATTCAGCGTTTCCCCCGAGGCCTCGTGAGGCGGCGAGATCTCCTGGCTCATCGACGCCCAGCCCGATCAGCTGCCGGACGCTGGATCATTTCCGCCCGAGGCTGACCGGGCGACTGTGTGCGAAGCTGGCGTAGAAATCCTGGCCTTCGTGGTCGACGACGGTGAAGGCGGGGAAATCCTCCACCTCGATGCGCCAGATCGCTTCCATCCCCAGCTCTTCGTATTCGAGCAGCTCGACTTTCTTGATGCTGTGCTCGGCGAGTTGCGCTGCGGGTCCGCCGATGGAGCCGAGGTAGAAGCCGCCGTGGGTCTTGCAGGCCTGGGCAACTTGGGGTGAGCGGTTGCCCTTGGCCAGCATCACCAGGCTGGCACCGTGGCTCTGGAAGAGCTCGACGTAGGGGTCCATGCGACCGGCGGTGGTCGGTCCGAAGGAGCCCGAAGCGTAGCCTTCCGGCCGTTTTGCCGGACCGGCGTAATAGACCGGGTGGTCCTTGAAGTACTGCGGCAAGCCATCGCCGGCGTCGAGGCGCTCCTTGAGCTTGGCATGAGCGATGTCGCGGGCGACGATCAGGGGGCCGGTGAGGGAGAGGCGGGTGGCCACGGGGTGCTGGCGTAGCTGGGCCAGGATCTCCGGCATTGGCCGGGTGAGGTCGATGGCGACCACCTCGCCACCGAGCTCCTCGTGGGTGACCTCCGGTAGGAAGCGCGCCGGGTTGGTCTCGAGCTGCTCGAGAAACAGGCCGTCGCGGTTGATCTTGCCGAGGATCTGGCGATCTGCGGAGCACGACACGCCGAGCCCCACCGGACACGAGGCGCCGTGGCGCGGCAGGCGGATCACCCGCACGTCGTGGGCGAAGTACTTGCCTCCGAATTGCGCCCCGATGCCGGTAGCGGCAGCGATCTCGAACACCTTCTGCTCCATCTCGAGATCGCGGAACGCGCGGCCGTGCTCGTTGCCCGAAGTCGACAGATCGTCGAGGGCGTGGGTGCTGGCCAGCTTTACCGTCTTGAGGGTGAGCTCGGCCGAGGTGCCGCCGATTACCAGAGCCAGGTGGTAGGGCGGGCAAGCCGAAGTGCCGATCGAGCGCAGCTTTTCGTCGATGAAGGCCATCAACGACTCGGGATTCAGCAGCGCCTTGGTCTCCTGGTAGAGGAAGGTCTTGTTGGCTGAACCGCCGCCCTTGGCGATGAAGAGAAATTTGTACTCGTCACCCGGCTTGGCGTAGATCTCGATCTGCGCCGGCAGGTTGGTACCGGTGTTCTTCTCTTTGTACATGTCGAGCGGCGCCAGCTGGGAGTAGCGCAGGTTGCGCTCGTTGTAGGCCTGGTAGATGCCGCGCGACAGAGACTCGGCGTCGTCGCCGGTGGTGAAAACGTTCTGCCCCTTGGTGCCCATGGCGATAGCGGTGCCGGTGTCCTGGCAGCCGGGCAGCACTCGGGCGGAAGCGATCGAGGCGTTCTTGAGCAGCTCCAGGGCGACGAAACGATCGTTCTCGGACGCCTCGTCGTCGTCGAGGATCTTGCGCAACTGGGCCAGGTGGCTGGAGCGCAAGAGGTGCGCGATGTCGTCCATCGCCTCGCGGGCCATCAGGGTCAGGGCCTCGGGGGCGACCTCCAGGATCTCGCGACCGCCGAGATCCCGCACCGCGACGTGGTCGCTCGTCAGGTGGCGGTACTCGGTGTCGTCGGCACCGTGCTCGAACATCGGTTGGTAGTGAAACGGGGGCATGCTCTCTCCTTGTCGACGTCCTCTTTGCTCGCAGATGGGCAAAGGATACTCCAGTTCTTCGGCACTCGACGAGCGTGGCGCGGCGAGGGGCTGCGTCAGGGCTGCGGGACAGTTCTCCTCGAGATGGCCTGTAACCGATTGGCCCCGACGGCAATCCTAGAGCCAAAGACTCAGGCGATGCCGCCGGTGCGGTGTCACCAACGACAAGGAGACAATCATGCGATTTTCGACCCATACCCGACGCCCCCTGCTCTTCGTGCTCACTCTCCTGCTCCTCGCTGCGGCCTTCGTCGCCCAGGCTGAGAGCACCGTCGCGGCCAGCGGCACCTTCACCGGCAAGAGCGACCACGTCACCACCGGCGGCGTGACGATCCTCGAAACCGGCAGTGGCTACGTCGTCGTCCTCGAGGCCGATTTCAGCCTCGATGGTGCGCCGGATCCCAAGATCGGCTTCGGTAACAACGGCAAGTTCGCCACCAAAACCCTCTTCACGCCGCTCGAGAACAAGACCGGCCTGCAGGTTTATGCGCTGCCCAAGTCGATCGATCCGGCCAAGTACAACGAGATCTACATCTGGTGTGAGAAGTTCAGCGTGCCACTGGGCGTTGCTTCGCTGAATCGTTAGTTCTTGGCACCCAGAAACCGAGGGCGGGGCAAGTTTTGCCCCACCCGCTCCGATTGGCCGAACGCTGCGCCACCGCGGTACATCAGATCAGTGTCAGGTACCGGCGAGCACGCCGCTAGCGTGTTCGATTTGGCACGACCTGGGGTGCTACTCCGTTCTCGATAACTGCCCCTTCCGCGACTCGCAAGAGGTTCGGCGAGTTTCCGGATCGGCGATACTGCCCGCAGGGCCGACCGGCATCGGGGCAACTCTCGGACAACGACTCCGCTCCTCTTGCGGAAGGTCCGTCAAGGATACGCCACAAGGTAAGGGCGGCCTTCTCCCGAATCACTAGCTGGTTGCCGATCAGCAACGGGTGCGCCCAGGTGGCGCCTTCGGCCACCTGATAGGTGGCTACGAGATCGAAGTCTCGGGAGCTCTTCTTCACCACGTTGAGAACGCCCTCGGTGGTCAGCCAGAGCAGCGTCTCTCCGGCACTGACGAGGGTGGCGCTCTCGCCCTGGCGCCCGTCGCTGGTCCACAGCGTCTTGCCGGTCGCCAGATCGAGGGCAAAGAAGTGCCCTTTCAGCTTGTTCGACATGCCGTAGAGGGTGCCGGCATCGGCCACCGGCGAGCTCATGTACTGGGTCAGATCCGGCCGCTGCCAGACCGTTTCCAGCGCCCCCATCTCCGGTGCCCCTGTCCCCGACACCTCTTTCTCCAGTGCCCCACCACCAGCGTTCTGTGCCCATCGCAACGCCAAAGTGCCCCGCCGTACGCCGGCCAGCACCACCTGTTCGCGATGGAAAACTGGGGTGACGATGTTCTCGTTCCACTTGTCGGGGAATTCCAGCTGCCAGAGCAAAGTTCCGTCTTCCACCGCGACACCGACCGCCGAGCGATCGGTCAAGGTCACGATCTGACGTCGGCCGCCGAGATCGATGGCGATCGGTGACGCATACCCCGGGCCAGCGCCGGTCCACGACCACTTCTCCTCGCCGCTGGCTGCATCGAGCGCGACGAGGAAGCCCTGGCTGTCGTCACCGACATGGGTGACGACGAGGCCGCGCTCGATCAGCGGTGAGCTGGCGATACCGCAGAACAGCTTCTTGCTGTTCACATGCGGTGAAAAGTCCCGACGCCAGAGCAACTCGCCGGTGGCTGCCTCGAAGCTCGAGAGGATGCCGCTCATCCCCAGGGTGTAGACCTTGCCGGCGTGCACGAGCGGCGTTGCGTTGGGCCCTTTGCCGTGGGCCAGAGCATAGGAATTCTTCTCGTAAGGGGCCGCATAGCGTCGGCTCCACAGCGCTTTGCCATCCGCCAGATCGCGGGCCGAGACCACCTCCTCTTCACCCTCGCGACTGTGCAGGTAGATCTTGCCGGAGGCGCTCACCGGCGAGGCATACCCCCCACCGATCTCGACTTGCCAAACCCGGACGAGCTCCTGCGGCCAGACCTGTGGCGGAGTGAAGCCCACTGCATGCCCGTCCCGGCTCGCTCCACGCCACCCTGGCCAGCCCTCGGCCCGAGCCACGGCGCCGACGCTCGATTGCACCAGGAGAAGCGACGCGACGACACGTATCAGCAATTGGCTCATCCTACCTCCTTGGCCTTCCGGATCCTGCAGCTACTCGGCGAACTACACTGAGCCTACCGCAGCTCCTGTCACATCTTGACTTCGGCCAACTCGCTACGCCGCGGGCCGAGGTCGAAACGGATCAGGTAAGGAGGCCGATCCGAGATCCAGTATTTCTGTGGCGGGAACACTGCCTCGCCCGAAGGATCCGCCACCTTGCTGTCGACCACCCAGGTGGAATAGACCGCTCCGTTTCGCAGCGTGATCTTCTCCTGACCCCTGACTTTGATCGCTCGAACGACATTGGCTCGCTCCGGCCCGAGATCGCTGATGATCATCGGAATCTTGGCCTCGAACCCCTCAGCCAACGGCAAGGACGCCAGGACGAGAAACGACGACGCAAAATCGAACCGGCTGCCGTCAACAGGAATCGTAATCGACTCCGCCTGCGAGCCTTCCCGGTCGATATCGAAACCCTTGAGCTCAGCGTCTTGCCAGAACTCCACCCGCACACCCATTGGCAGAAACGTAACGTTTCGCACGACGGGTTGCAGAGACTCTTTCATCAGCTGCACTTCTTCGACCGCCGTGCTGCCGTGGGTCACGGTCGAAACATACCGCAGACCGGCTGCGTCGAGCAGCGTCGTCTCACTGAGCTGCTTCCCCTGCTGCCCACGCACGGCCCCCTCGACCCGTACGTCGTAGATCGCCTGAAAAGGCTGCAATCGCGATGTGTTCAGCTCTTTGCTACCGGGGCGGAGCACGGCTGCTTCGGCGAAGGCCGGCGAGCACATCCCAAGCGCGAGCAACCCGAGGATCGAAACCCTGATCAATTGAAGGTGCATGCCGATTCTCCTTTGAATCTCATTCGTGCGATGAATATCGCATGACGAGAAGAAGGCTAGCGATGCGGCCGAGGCAAAGCCAAGGGTCATGGCATGGGACGGGCGAATCGTGAATCGAACCGGCTTCGTAAGCAAACAAACGCCATGACCGCCTGTAGCGTATTCCTTGTCGAGGAACGTTCCTGCCTTGTTCTTGACTCCGCAACCTCCGTTAACGACAGGGGATCGATATGGATTTCGAACGTTCCACCCGTGTGTCCGTCGCGAGCCAGGCTCGCGAGCTTTGCAAGGCGGCGCTGGTTCTCGGTGCCGCCTCGCTGATCGCAACGACCGCAACCTACGCCGAGGCGGCACAGCAGCCACAGCTACGTTGGGGCGGGCCGGGCTGCACATCCCGGCCCGCACTCAAACAGATCGTCGACGACGCATTCGCCGCCGCCCCGGCCGGTGAGTTTTTCGGCAACGGGCGCGGCTCGGGGGCGCCGGGCTACTCCGTCGCCCTGTCGCGCCAGGGCTGCGGGGTGTTCCGCTATGCCGTCGGCGTGCGCGACATGACCACCGGTCGGCGTATGACGCCGCGCGTCCGGCAGCACATCGGCAGTCTGACCAAGATGCTGAACGGCGTGGTCTCGCTGCGTCTCGCCGCCGCCGGCGCCTTCGGGCCGCAGGGCCTGGAAACCCCGATCGATCAGTTTCTCACGGCAGAAGAGATCACTCTGCTGACCGTCGGCAACGACCCACAAGCGCCCCGCTGTCCGGCCGATATCATCGCTTTGAATCGCACGACGCAGGTGCCTGAGCCGATCACCGGCCTGTGCCCTGACTTCTCACAGATCACCCTACGGCAGCTGCTCAACGGCAACCATGGCCTGTTCGATTTCCTCAACGAGGTCGACCGCAACGCCAATGGCTTCTTCGACATCGAAGAGCCCGTCCTCGGTGCGCTACTCGATTTCTTGGGTATTCCGCGTCTGACGCTGCCACCGCAGACCGAGACAGCGTTCGATCTGCTGGCCGCCTTCGGCGTGCTGGCCCATCCCAACGCCACGATCGGCGGCACGGACCTGATCGACTTCGAAGTCAGCTTCGGTAACACCGGCCAAACCTTGCTCGGCATCGTGGCGCAGCGTGTCAGCGGCCTGACCTACAACCAGCTGTTGGCCCTCGCCATTCCCCAGCCTCCGGGTCAGCCGCCGATGCTCTCGCTCACCGCACCGGCACTGACGCGGCCTCAGGTCGCGCGCCAATACCTGGTGACCAGCAACGCCGATCTCGTCGGTCTGCCGGAGGACCTTTTCGGCCTCTACCCGACGCTCGAGATCGCCGGCAATCCGGCCATCGACGTCTACGACCTGGGCCCCTTCATTGGCACCAACGGCGGTGGCGGGGCCGGCTCGGTGGTGGCGACGCCGAACAGTTATCGCCGTTTCTTCGCCCGGCTGATTTCCGGTCGGTTGTTGAATGCCACCGAGCAGCAGCTGTTCGACAGTAGTTTCGTTACCGTAGCAGGCCTGCCCGGTGTCGAGCATGGCTTCGGTGTCTTCCGTTTCGACGACCCGGCCTTCGGCCCTGGGTTTGCCAAGAGCGGCCGGGTCACCGGCTCGGTGTGTCAATTCCTCCATTTCGAGCGCGGCACCACGACCGTCGTCGCTTGCAGAAACTCTTTCGATGCGTTTCTGCGCGGCACGGTCCCGACCAGCGCCACACCGGTCGCCGATCTGGCGCGAACGTTGGTCGGTGCGGTGCAAGACCCATGACACATCCGGCCGTCGAAACGTAGGGACAACTGAACCACATCGCCACCCACGACTCTCGACGTCGGGAAGGAGACTCAGAATGCGCTCGAACCTAAGCTTTCTCTTGTTGCTGGGACTGTTGCTGCCGCTCGGAGGAGCCCACGCTCAAACGGTCCCGGCGATCGACCCGAGCTTGGACACACCGATCGACCTGATCTTCGAAGAGCCGGCCTCGGTCCTCGACATCTACCGCGCTTTGGGTCAGGCCTGGGGGATCAACTTTCTATTCGACCCCAAGCTCAGGGACCAGGAAATCTCCATCGTGCTACGGGACGTCTCGCCCAGCGAGGGGCTCGACAATGTGCTGCGTGCCGTCGGCCATTTTTACTCTGTGGTCGACGCCAAGACTCTGTTGATCGCCGACGACACACCACAGAATCGACGCACCCACGAGCACCAGGTCATCCAGCGCTTTTATCTCGAGAACTCGGCGGTCAAGGACACCATGACCATGGTCCGTAGCCTGATCGGTGCCAAGCACGTCGCCGCCATGGAGGCGACCAACAGCATCGTCATCCGCGACACCGCCGACAAGATCGGCATCGTCGAGCGCCTGCTGCAGAACAATGATCGACCCCAAGCCGAAGTCGTGGTCGAACTCGACCTGCTGGCGATCGACAGCCAAAAGCTGCGCCAGCTGGCTCTGAAGCCGGCGGCCGAGGCGGCCGGCGCGGAGGACGGCCTGCCGCCGCGGCTGCGCGCCGGCGAGATCGACCGCCTGCGCTCACAGGCTTCGGTTCACCGCCTGGCTCAGCCACGGCTCAACATCGTCGGCGGCAGCCGGGGCAAGGTGCAGCTCACCGATCGCCTGCCGCTGCCCGCCAGCCTGGCCGACGCCCGGGCCGAAGGCGTCGGAGCGGTGGTCTACCACGAAGTCGGCGTCGAGTTGGCGGTCGAGCCCTGGGTGCACTCGGCCGACGAGGTCAGCCTGAAGCTCGAGCTCGGCATCGACACCCTCACCGACTGGCTGACCGGGTCGCAAGGTGAGGCGCAACCGGTCTTTGGCCGACGC
>JBCCGX010000454.1:0-7685 GCA_039029035.1 Acidobacteriota bacterium
ATGCCGGCGATGGAAGCGATCCAGTCGGCCACCGCCGTCACCGCCGAGTTGCTCGGCATCTCCGACGAGGTCGGCACCCTGGAAGCCGGCAAGCTAGCCGATCTCATCGCCGTGGACGGCGATCCCCTGGCCGATGTCGCGATCCTGCAAGACGTCCGCTTCGTGATGAAGGAAGGCGTCGTCTACAAGCAGGACGACTAGCCGAGAACACACCGGCTTGACGGTCGGCCCCGTGGGCTGTGCCGCAGCTCAAACTCGCCTCGGCAACCCGGTTTCTCCTATTGCCCTGTTTTCTTGGAGGCTGTGCTTAAGCAGCGCCGTGCAACTCAAACACGTTCGCTGCGTGCTCGCTCCCCGGGCGCCTCCCTACTTGCCTCGAAACAGCTTCTAGGCCCGCGACTCGAGCAGATCTTTACGATACAGGGTGTCGAACGCCGCGAAGACCTGCGGATCCCATTTGCCCTTTTGATGCTCGCTCGCCAGGACTTCATAGGCGCGCTGGCGGGACATGCCCTGGCGGTAGGGGCGGGCTGAGGTCAGGGCGTCGTAGACGTCGGCGATGCCCATGATACGCGCGCCGAGAGGGATGGTGTCGCCGGCCAGACCGTCGGGATAACCGCCGCCGTCGTAGCGCTCGTGGTGGTGGCGGATACAGGGTAGCACCGAGTGGGCGCTGCGCAGGCCGCGGCAGATCTTCCAGCCAGTCACCGGGTGGGCCTTGACGATCTCGAACTCCTCGTCGCTCAACGGGCCCGGCTTGTTGAGGATCTGCTCGGGCACCGCCACTTTACCGATGTCGTGCAGCAGGCCACCGGTCTCGAGGCTGGCGGCGAAGTCGACCCCCAGGCCCATCTCCCGGGCCAGGCGCATGGAGAGGTTGCCGACCCGCGCGCTGTGACCGTTGGTGTAGGGGTCCTTCGCCTCCAGGACTCCGGTGAGCGACAGAATCACACTGCGCCGCTCCTCCAGGTCATCATGGAAGTGGCGCAGGCGAAGCAGGGAGCCGACCCGCGCCACCAGCTCCTGGCGGTTGACCGGCACGCAGAGAAAGTCATCAGCGCCGCTGGCCAGGGCGCGCTCCTTGCTGGTGGCTTCCACCTCGTCGGTGACCAGAATGACCGGCAGGTAGCGCATCCGCGGATGCGATTTGATCCTGCGGCACACCTCCTCGCCGGCTCGATCGCTGCCCTCGCCGGGTAGGCGAACTCCGACGATCACGAGATCCGGCAAGTTCTTCTGTGCCGAGTCCAGCAGCGCAGCGCCATCGACCTCGGGCTCGACCTGGTAGCCCGCCGCGGTGAGGATCTTGCCGTAGAACTCACATTGCGCCGCCCTGGCATCAACCACGTGCACACAGCCGCCCGAGACCGGCGTCGGTGCCGGCAAAAGATCAGCGAAGGGTGGCGGCGATTCCGGCAGACAGGCCGCCGCAGCCAGGACGTCCTCGACCAGATCCTCGCGGAAGCGACCGGCGGCCGCCTCGTCCCGCAGCGCAGCGATCCATTTCGACGGCGCCAACGGCTCGTCCATGCGCTGCACCTCGAAGGCATTGGCAGCGGCGACGATCTCGATCAACGGCGAGAAAGCCGCGCCGGCCAGGCCGTCGGGATAGCCGCTGCCGTCGAGGCGCTCGTGGTGGTGGCGGACGATCGGTCGGGCCTGGCGCAGCGAGGCGAGGGGCGCCAGGATCTGGTCGCTGTAGAGGGTGTGGAAACGGAAAAAGCGCTGCTCGTCGTCGGTGCGCTCGGCCGCCGGCTTCAACAGGGCGCTCTCCGGCACCCCGATCTTGCCGATGTCCTTGAGTAGAGCGCCCCAAACCACCGCATTCTTCTCCGCCGCCGACAGCTCGCGCCGGGCGGCGGTCTCCGCCGCAAGAGTCGCCACCTTGAGCGAATGGTCGCGGGTCCTGGCGTCCTTGCCTTCGAGGGCGGCGACCATGCTGAACATGATGTTGGCGGTCGAATCGAGCTCGTCGCGCAGACCACGGATGCGCAGCAGCGAGCGCAGGCGGGTCAACAGCTCGATGCGGTGGATCGGCTTGTTGAGGAAATCATCCGCCCCCGCCTCGAGGCCGCGAATCTTGTGCTCCGCTTCGGTCAAGGCGGTCAGCATGATGACCGGGATGAAGAACGTGCGGCGCGAGGCCTTGAGCTGCCGGCAGACCTCGAAACCGTTGAGGCCCGGCATCATGACATCGAGCAGGATGATGTCGGGCCGCTCCCCCGCCACCCTCTCGAGGGCTTCCGCACCATCCGCCGCCAGCACGATCCGGTAGCCATCATCCTCGAGGATCGCCTCCACCAACATCCGATTCCACGGCTCGTCATCGACGACGAGAACCGTCGGCGGGTTGGCTTCGGCGACAGGCACCGGGGCAGCCCGAGGCAGACTCATATACGGCTCGACCCCTCGTAGGCAGATGGTGGCGAAGAGTGTATCTTAGCGGTAGACAGAGACAGTGTAAGTGCACACGGACCAGTCCGCGCACACAGACCCGTGAGTACAAGTTATGGCGACGCGACGCAACGTTCTGGTCGTCGAAGACAATTCGCAGAACTTCGAGCTGGTGGAGTTTCTTTTAGAAGACGCCGGCTTCGGCGTCCGCTGGGCGGCGAACGCCGCCGAGATGCGGCAGCGCCTCGCCGAGGGCCTGCCCGATTTGATCCTGATGGACATCCAGCTGCCCGGGACCGATGGGCTCGCTCTGATCGAGGAGATTCGCCACCTGCCCGGCGGCGACACCTTGCCGATCATCGCCCTCACCGCCCACGCCATGCGCGGCGACCGTGAGCGCTGCCTCCAGGCGGGCTGTAGCGACTACCTCTCCAAGCCGATCGACGTCGGCTCGTTCATCAAGCAAGTGGAAGCCTGTCTGGCCTTGTAGGCTAGGATGCCGCCGACTTACCCGAAGGGAGAAACATGCTTTCGAAATCGCCTCTCCGCGCACTGCCTACCGTGGCCGCGTTGGTTCTCGCCGGACTCCTCTCCGCAGCTCCCCTGTCGGCGAAGAAGCCGAGTATCGAACTGATTTCGATCACACCCTCGCCTGGGTCGGAGGTCGACAATCAAACGAAGATCAGCGCCGTCGTCGAGTACAACATCAGGAAAAAGATGCGGCGCAAGAAAGAGTATTCCGTCAGCATCAAATTCACGCAATCTCCCGGCCGAACGTTCTCGACCATTCAAAAGTCCGATGACGGACTGTCGGACGTCCACATCCTGTCGGAAAAGTCCGGGCGAGTGGAGCTCGAGTATTCTCTGGAGCCAGTTTGGTCGAAGCTTTATCGCCCCATCGAGGTTTGGTTCTACTTGCATGAGGGCAACAAGAGAGACAAGAAACACGACGGCCGCTCGGTTGTCATCGCCAAAACGGCGCCGGTGACCTATCGCTCAGGAAGCGTTGCCGAGTAGGTCGACGCCTCCGTCGTCTCGGCCGACGACGCATCGATCGGCAGCCGCACCCGAAAAGTGCTGCCTTCGCCAGGGGCCGATTCCACGTCGACCCGGCCGCCGTGCATCTCGGCGAAGCGCCGCACCAGCGCCAGACCGAGACCGGTGCCGCCATGGGCGCGATTCGAATCCCCATCGACCTGGCGAAACTCCTCGAAGATCGCCGCCTGTTCCTCTGGCGGGATGCCGATCCCGTCGTCGCTCACCCAGATCTCGACCGAACCCTCGTCGGCATCACCCGGCTCGGCCCGGCGGGCGCCGAGGCGCACCTGGGAGCCGTCGGGCGAGAACTTGATCGCGTTCGACACCAGGTTGTAGAGGATCTGCTTCACCTTCGGCTCGTCGACGACCAATGCCGGTAGATCGGCCGGGAAGTCCGTCGTCAGCTCGATCCCGCGACGGCCGACGACACCCAACATGACGCTGCGCACGCCCTGCGCCAGGTCGGCCAGGGCGACCTTCTCGAGCGACAGCTCCATCTTGCCGGCCTCGATCTTCGACAGGTCGAGGATGTCGTTGATCAGCCCCAGCAGATGGCGCCCGGCCTCGAGAATATTGCCCAGGAACTTGAGGTAGCGCGGCTCGGCGGTCTCAGCCAGCTTCTCGCGCAGAATCTCGGAGAAGCCGATGATCGAGTTCAGCGGCGTGCGGAGCTCGTGGCTCATGTTGGCCAAGAACTGGCTCTTCGCACGGCTCGCCTCCTGGCTGCGCAGGTGGGCGTCGGCCAGCTCCCTGGCCTGTCGATCGAGGGTCTCAGTGAGACGCCGCAGCTCCTCCAGCTGGCGACTCTTCTCCTTGGCGAGCTCGCGGATCCGCAGGCGCTTGTCGCGCAGATCGGCGATACCACGCAGGAAGAAGAACGATGCGGAGTAGAGCAGCGCGAGATGGAGCAGCGCCGTCGCCAGACCTCGATCGAAGCCGCCAATCTCGCCTAGAGCGACCAGGAGCGCCAGGTAGGCGGCGCAGTTGGCGAGGGTGACCCACACCAACGCTCGACGGCCGGCGACGAAAGCCGCCGCGGCCGAATTGGTCAGATACCAGACCAACCAGAGACTCGACGATTCGTGGGTCAGGCCGACCATCCAGGTGAGGAACACCACGTCGCAGGCCATCCAGACATAGTGCAGCTCCAAACCCCAAGGCCGATCCAGCCGCAACGAGTAGAGCCGATGGAAGAGCAAGGCACTGGCGACAGCAACAACAGCCAGGGCGTGCGCCCAGCGCTCGTCGAATTGCAAAATGCCGATGCGCTGACCCACCATGCCGACGATGTACATGCCGACGAAGGCCACCCCGCGGCTGTGTTGGACCGTCAGGTGAACACTCAGCCGACCTTCCTCGGCCGGTCGGTCGCGATCAGGACTGTCACGATCAAGTCGGTCGCGTTCAGGTCGGTCGCGTTCCTCGCCCTGTGCGGTCATGTGCGTATCGTCGAGTCTCGCAGTCCTACGGTGGCCACCAGGAGACCGGCCAGGATCGCCATGGCGCCGGCGACGAAATACGGCAAGCCGATGTTCGAATCGTAGAGCGTGCCGGCGATCAGCGGGCCAAAGGCGCGAGCCCCGGCAGCCAACGACTGTCGCACACCGAGCACCGAACCCTGATTGTCGGCGTCGGCGATCTGGGAGGCGAGCGCCGCCAGACCCGGCACCACCAGGCCCTGGCCCGCCGCCAACAGACTGAGACCGGCCACGACAACGGCAAAAACTGGCGCCAGAGGCACAGACGTCAGGGCGACGCCCATCAGGATCCCGCCCGTCGCGGCGACCCGGCGAACGCCGAATCGCTGGGTCAAGCGACCGATGAGGCCCCCTTGGACGAGGACCATCACCACGCCGACGAAGGTCAAGACCAGCCCGAATCCGAGATTGTCGAGGGCGAACCGGTCACGACCGAGGAAGGCGAAGGTCGTCTCCATGCTGACGAAGGCATAGGTCGTCAGAACGGTGGCCACCAACACCCGCGCCAGACCGGGGCGGCTGAAAGCCTCGCGCCAGGCCGCCCGCGACCAGCGGCTGGCACGGGCCTGCTGTGTTTTGGATTCGCCCAGGCGCCAGAAGGCGAGGACGAAATTCACCGCCGCCAGGCCTGCAGCGGCGTAGGCCACGGCCGAGAAATCCAGATCGAGGGCGATGAACCCAGCCCCCATGGCGGGCCCGAAGACGAAGCCGAGACCGATGGAAGCGCCGATGAAGCCCATGTAGCGCGGCCGCTCGGCGGGGCTCGTCACATCGGCGACATAGGCCTGGGCGATCGAGACGCTGCCACCGAACAAACCGGCAACGGCACGGGCGAGGCAGAGGGCGACGAGGCTAGTCGCCAGCCCGCAGAGCACCAGACCGGCGGCCGACCCGACCAGGCTCATCAACAGGATCGGTCGCCGCCCGAAGCGGTCCGAGAGCTGGCCCAGCCAGGTCGCACCGACCATCTGGGCCAGGGAATAGGCGGTGAACAAGAGCCCGAGACCCAACCCTGACGCGCCGAGCGTCGCGGCGTAAAAGGGGAGCCACGGGAGGATGATCCCAAAGCCCAGCAGGTCGAGAAAGACCGTGAAATAGACGACACCTAGGGCCGACCGGTCGGGCGCAGGGGTTGGGTGTTGGTCTGACATGCTCGTCGTGCGGCCGCCTTTTCTCCGCCGCACCGGTACAGATGCCAAACCGGTACAGACTTCGCTTGCTACCTCGGGGTCGCTAAACTAGCTCGCGTTTCGATCCGGCCATCACTGCAGATTCACCGGTCCAGATTCTTTTCAGCTTTGACTCTCAGATACTAATCGCCACGGCGAGCAAGGAGGAGATCCGTGAAGGACTATCAGAGCTTCTATATCGGCGGCGAATGGGTCCGCCCCCAGGGCACCGGCACCCTGGACGTCATCCATTCGACCACCGAAGAGGTCATGGGACGCATCCCCGAAGGTGTGCCGGAGGACGTCGACGCGGCGGCCACCGCCGCCCGCCAGGCTTTCGACGCCTGGGCCGCCACCTCGCCGGCCGAGCGCGGGCGCTACCTCAAAGCGATCTCCGATGGGCTCAGAGCGCGCCAGGACGAGATGTCCACCCTCATCGCCGAAGAAGTCGGCATGCCCAAGAAGATGGCCCAGATGGTCCAGACCGGGCTGCCGATCATGGTCGCCAAGTCCTACGCCCGCATGCTCGACGACGTCGTCTTCGAAGAGCAGGTCGGCAACTCCCTGGTGCTCCGCGAGCCGGTCGGGGTGGTGGGCTGCATCACGCCGTGGAACTACCCGCTGCACCAGATCGTCGCCAAAGTCGCACCGGCGCTGGCGGCGGGCTGCACCGTGGTGCTCAAGCCCTCGGAAGTCGCACCGCTCAACGCCTTCCTGCTGGCCGAGATCATCCACGACGCAGGTCTGCCGGCCGGGGTCTTCAACCTGGTCTGCGGCCTCGGCCCGGTGGTCGGTGAGGCGATCGTCACCCACCCGCAGATCGACATGATCTCCTTCACCGGCTCCACCCGCGCCGGCACTCGGGTGGCCGAGCTGGCGGCACCGGCCGTCAAGCGCATCGCCCAGGAGCTCGGCGGCAAATCGGCCAACGTGATCCTCGACGACGCCGAGCTCGAGAAAGCGGTGCGCACCGGGGTGAACAACTGCTTCTTCAACTCCGGCCAGACCTGCTCCGCCTGGACCCGCATGCTGGTACCCAAGGAGCAGTACGACGAGGCGGTGGAGATCGCCCGCCAGACCGCCGAAGCCTTCACCCTCGGCGATCCGATGGGCGGTGAAGCCAAGCTCGGTCCCCTGATCTCCGAGATCCAGCGCGAGCGCGTGCGGAGCTACATCCGCAAGGGCATCGAGGAAGGCGCCCGCCTGGTGGCCGGCGGTCCCGAGCCCCCGGAAGGGCTCGACAAAGGTTTCTTCGTCAAGCCCACCGTCTTCGCCGACGTCTCGAACGACATGACCATCGCCCAGGAAGAGATCTTCGGCCCGGTGCTGGCGATCATCCCCTACGACGGCGAGGACGACGCCGTTGCCATCGCCAACGACTCGGACTACGGCCTCGCCGGCGCCGTGTGGTCGGGCGACGTGGAGCGCGCCAAGCGTGTCGCACGGCGCCTTCGCACCGGCCAGGTCGACATCAACGGCGGCCGGTTCAATCACCAGGCGCCCTTCGGCGGCTACAAAAAATCAGGCAACGGCCGCGAGCTCGGCAAGCACGGGCTGGAAGAGTTCCTCGAGATCAAATCGTTGCAGATGTGACCCTCGCCACCCA
>JBCCGX010000455.1:0-7681 GCA_039029035.1 Acidobacteriota bacterium
AGCCGCGCTCCGCGGATACCAGCAAAGGGATCGGGGGTGAAGCGTTCGGCGGTTCGGGCCGGCAGCCCTGGGTAGCCGCGCGCAACGCCACTGCCGCCGAGCCAGAGCTCGCCGTGCATCGTCGCTGGCAGCGATCGGCCGGCGTGATCGACGACGTAGGCGTGAGTGCCCGGCAAGGGGCGGCCGATCGGCACCGGCGTTGCGCCGGCTGGGGCGTCGTTCGACGGTGTATAGATCGTCGAGGTGATGGTGGTCTCGGTTACGCCGTAGGCGTTGTGCCAGGCAATGCGAGCGCCAGCCAGACGCTGCCACTGCTGCAGGTCGCTTGCAGCAACCGCTTCACTGCCGACCACCATCAGGCGCAGGCATGCCGGTGGCTCCTGCTCCGCCCGGATCATCTCAGTCAGCCACTCACGCCAGTAGGATGCCGGCAGATTCAGCACGGTCAACCTGTGGCGCTCGACGAAAGAGGAAAAGTCTGCCGGTGCCGGCAAGGGATCGGGCGCCGGCCAAACCGACCCTCCGGCGATCCACGTCGGGAAGAGCTCCTCCGCCGCCACGTCGAAGCCGACGGCAGCAAATTGCAGAACCCGATCAGTCGGGCCGAGGCCATAGCACTCGGCGGTCGCCGCGGCATGGCAAGCCAGTGCGTGGTGCGGAACCGACACACCCTTGGGTCGCCCGGTGGAGCCCGAGGTGTAGAGCACATAGGCAGGGTGCTCGGTCTCCAGGGCGGCCCTCGGGGCTGCGTTCGGGTCGCTGCTGTGGGAGTCCAACGCCGCCAGGTCGTCGAGCAGAACGGGTGGCCGCCCAGGCAACGCCGGCAGCCTGTCTCGGAGGGCACGGCGCGTGATCAGCAGCACGGGTGCCGAGCTCTCGACCAGGAAGCTCAAACGCGCCGCTGGATAAGCCGGGTCGAGCGGCACATAGGCGCCTCCGGCCTTGAGTACTCCGAGGATCGCCAAGACCTGTTGCGGCGAGCGCTCGAGGCCAATCGCGACTCGTGCTTCGGGGCCGACCCCGAGGCCTTGCAGGTGACGCGCTAGCCGGTTGGAGGCCTCGTCGAGCTGCTCGTAGGTCCAGGCGTGCCCGCCGTCGGCCAATGCCGTCGCCTGCGGTCGGCACCTGGCTTGTTCGGCGAAGCGTTGATGGACCGGGACTGCTGCCCCTTCCGGGTCGCAGCCATCGTTCCAACCCAGAATCAGCTGGTGGCGCTCGGCCGAGGTGAGCAGCGGCAGGGCCGAGAGCTTGTGCTCGGGCGCGGCGGCCAGAGCTTCGAGTAGCGTCTCGAAATGAGCTGCAATCCTGGCGATCGTCGGACGGTCGAAGAGATCGGTGTTGTATTCCAGCGTGGCGGCGATCGAGTCGTCCTGGCCAACCGTGACCCGGCCGGCCGTCAGGGTGAGATCGAACTGCGCCCCTCGCCAGCGCAGGGCCGAAGTCGACTCGAGCTTCAGCTCGCCGAGCTCGAGACGAGTGCCGGGAAGACCCAAGGCCAGTGCGGCCAGTGCTTGCTCGGCGGAGCGCGGAGCGACGTGCAGCGCGAACATCACCTGGAAGAGAGGTGAGCGACTCGGATCGCGTACCGGTCGCAGTTGCTCGGCCAGCAAGGCAAAGGGGTAGCTCTGGTGGTCGAAGGCTTCGAGGGCGACTCGCCGAACCCGCGACAGCCACTCGCTGGCGGTCGGATCACCGCTGGGATCCGCTCTCAGCACGACCGGGTTGACGAAGTAGCCGACCAGTTCGGCAAAGTCTCGGTCGTTGCGGCCTGCGGTCGGCGTTCCCACCGGTGGCAGCTGGCCGTTGCAATAGCGCGCGAGCAGCGCTTGGAAGCCAGCCAACAAGGTGACGAAAAGAGTCGCGCCCTGGGCATTGCTCAGGGCCAGTAGCCGCTGCGTCAGGTCGGCACCGAGCCGCGTCGTCAGCGTATTCCCTCGGTAACTCTGCACCGCTGGCCTTGGCCTATCGCTCGGTAGGGTGAGCTCGGCCGGTAAGTCGGCCAGTTGACGGCGCCATCCTTCGAGGAGTCGTTGCCCCTGTGGCCCCTCGACCATCGCCCTCTGGCGAACGACATAGTCCCGGTAGTCACGAGCCAGCTTCGGCAGGCTCTCGGGGCGGTCGCCGCTATAGAGCGCGCCAAGCTCGCGCATCAGTACGGCGAGCGACCAGAAGTCGGCCACCAGGTGATGGGCTGCGAGCAGCAGCAGGTCGGCACCGCTGGCCTCCCTGAAGACCCCGAAGCGAATCAGCGGACCCTGCTCGAGATCGAAGGGCCGCTCGGCCTCCTCCAGGAGTTGGCGAGAGAGGAACGTCGCGCTCCAAGAGGTCGCGTCGTGCTGCTCGAAAGCTGGCGGCAGCTCGGTGTGAACCCGCTGAACCGGATCCCCACCGGCCGGCTGTGTGAAGGTGGTGCGCAGCGCCGGATGGCGGGCCGTCAAAGCTTCGGCCGCTTTGCGCAGCCGCGTGGCGTCGAGTCCCGATGGGGCGCGCGCCGCGCCAGCAATGATGTAGGCCGGGCTCTCTGGCGCCAACCGATGTAGGAACCATAAGGCCTGCTGCCCGTGGGAGAGCTGGAAAGTACTGTCGGCAGAGGCGGCGACGACCGGCTCGGCCACATCGCGTCGGCGCGACACCTGCTCACTCGTGGCTGGCGCCAACTGCTCGAGGCTGGCACCGGCCAGTAGGCGACTCAGCGGTAGCTCGGCTCCGAGGTCGCTCTCTGCAGCCTGCTGCAGCTTCACCGCGGCCAGCGAGTCGAGGCCGAGTGCGGTCAGCGCGACGTCAGGCGCAGGCGCCTCCTCGAGCCGCAGAACACGCGCCGTCAGCAAGCCGAGACGAGACGTCACGACCTGGCGCCTCTCGCTCGGCGAGAGACGGTCCAAGGCCTCCAAGTCGACCTCGGGCGCCGCCGGCTCGGGGGCCGCTGCTAGCGGCCGGCTACGGCCGAGCAACCGCAGAGAGCCTTCCAGGTACTGTTGGCGACAGACGCCGCGCTGGACCTTGCCGCTGGTAGTCTTGGGCAAGGTTCCGGTGCGAATCAACACCACCTCCCAAGGTTGCACTTCGTGCTCTTCGGCCACCGCCCGTCGCACCGATTCCGCCACGCGCTGCGGCTGCTGCTGGCGGCGACGAGCCATCTCATGCACCACCACCAAACGTTCCTCGCCTTCGACCTCCACCGAAAAGGCTGCACCGCCGTCCGCCAGTAGCTCCGGATGGCTGCTTTCGGCGGTGCGCTCGACGTCTTGCGGGTAGAGGTTGCGCCCGCGGACTATGATCAGGTCCTTCAAGCGGCCGGTAATGAACAGCTCGCCGTCGTGGACGAAGCCAAGATCCCCAGTTCTCAGCACTCGCCCGAGGTCTGGGGCGTTGGGGAAGGAGACAAAGGTTTGCGCTGTGTCTTCGGGCCGATTCCAATAGCCGCTGGCGACGCTGCCGCCGGCGACGACAATCTCTCCGATTGCCCCCGGCTTCAAACGGCGACCGTCCGCGCCGGACAAGATCGCCAATCGTTGTCCCCCCAGGACCCGCCCACAGCCGACCAGGGCGCGGCTTCCGGCGACCTCTGGCAACGTTGGCACAGCGCGGTCGTGCTCCAGCGCTTCGCCGTCGAAATAGCCGATGACCGGCGAACCGTCGGGGCGACCGCCAGAAACCATCAAGGTGGACTCGGCCAGGCCGTAGCATGGGTAAAAGGCGCGGCGCTGGAAGCCAGCTTCGGCGAAGGCTTCGGCGAAACGCTTCAAGGTGTCGCTGCGCACGGGCTCGGCGCCGTTGAAGGCGATTCGCCAACGACTCAAGTCGAGCTTCTGGCGTTCTGCAGGCGAGGACTTGCGCCGGCAAAGCTCATAGGCGAAGTTGGGCCCGCCGCTGGTCGTCGCTCCGTAGCGGGAGATCGCCTCGAGCCAGCGCATGGGGCGCTGGAGAAACGCCATCGGCGACATCAGCACACACGAAGCCCCGACGTAAAGGGCTTGGAGGAGGTTGCCGATCAGTCCCAGATCATGGTAGAGCGGCAGCCAGCTGACGAACACTGACCTCGCCGAGTGTTCGCAGGCGTTGCGGATGAGCTCTTGGTTGTGCACCAAGTTGCGGTGGCTCACCACGACGCCTTTGGGCGTCGAGGTCGAGCCCGAGGTGTACTGCAGGAAGGCGGGGGTGTCGCCGGCCACCCGGGGTAAGAGGTCGGCAGTCAACGCTCCGCCTTGCGCCTCCTCGACATTGAGCCAGGCGAGCGCCGGTGGCTGCCCGTCTCGGCGCCACCATCGGCGGGTTCGCTCACCGAGCTCGGCGGTCGTCAGGGCGATGGCCGGTTCAGAGTCTTCGATGATCGACCGCAGCCGGGGCAGCGCTCTGGGCGACCGCGGAGGATAGGCCGGCACCGCCACCAGACCAGCGTTCAGGCAGGCCAGGAAGGCGACTGCGAACTCGAGCCCGGGCGGCAATAGCAGCAGCACTCTGGAGCCCGGCGTCGCCGACTCTAGTAGGACTGCAGCCAGCCGCCGGCTGCGCGTGTCGAGCTCGCCGAAGGTCAGGCGCCCGCCTTCCGCCTCGCCGTCCACCAAAAAGGTGTAGGCGAGCCGGTCCGGCTCCTCGCCGGCACGGTGCCGTAGGACCTCCGCCAGAGTCTCGATCGCTGGCGAGATTTCAAGCTCGTCGATCATCGGCGCTTGCGGGCCGCCAAGGTTCGCGGCGACGGGCTCGGACCTTCCTCAGCGCTGGAAGAGGTAGGTGAGCTTGAGGATCAACTGGCGATCACGGCTCGAGAATTCGAGGTCCGGTGAGTCCCAGATCTGGTTGTAGACCAGAATGAGGTTCGCGCCGGGTTTGTAGATCCAGTCGAATCGCAGATTTACCGTCGTCACATCCAGGAGCCCGTTGTGTTGTAAGAAGACGTTGGTCAACAGGTTGGGCCCGAATGAATATGCGAACCGTTGGCGTAAGAGGTTGACGTTGAAGTTTCCCGCTGGAAGATTGATGTTGTTGGTCTCCCAGTTGGTTTCCAGCAGGAAGTGTTTGTTCGGCCGATAGCCCACGATGATCAGCGATCGAAATCGGTTGCCATCGAAGAAGCGGCCATTCTGAATTCCGCCATTGGCATAGACCAGGCGGCTCGGGTTGGAGGTGAACTGGATGCCGTATTCCGTGTAGTAGTAGTCACCTGGCGCGATGGCCACACCGGACACGATCTCGAAGGGCTCGTCGAGCTCCTCGAAGGTGCGATCGATGAAGAAGGTCAGGGTATCCTCGGTCTTGAAACGAATCCCGTAGACATCGAGGTTCAACCGAGCTGTCTCCGCCCTGTCCTTGTCGAGGCCTTCGATGAAGTCGGCGCGGAGAGCGTAGAGGTAGTTGCGCACCCGGCTCTTCTTGTTCTTTGGCCGTGGGTAGTAGTTGATGATGCTGCCGTAGCGCCGGATGTTGTCGCGCAGCAAGAAACCGGCATCGGGGCGGAAAGTCTCACCGACGTGCGTGGCGTCGACGCCCCATCGCCAGACGCGTCCGCGCCGGAACATCGAGAAGCCTCCCGCCCAATCGTCTTCCACCTCCGGGTCGGAGTCCTCGCTGCGCACTCCCCAGCCATGGAGAGTCAGTCGCCGTGTCGGGCTGATGTTGGCGTCGAGGCCGTAGACTCGGTTGGAGTCTCCGTTCTCGCCCTCGCGGTTGGTCAAGATCATCCCGAGGCCCGAGCGCTTGCCGAGATTGCGCTGCGCGCGCATGACCGTCCAGTTGTTGTCCTGGACCAGGGTGTCGTCGGAGAGCCGCGTCGAGTCGGTCTGGATGTTCATCAATCCAAGATTCCACTCACCGGCCCGCCCCGAGAGTCGCGCGCCCCAATCGAGAGGCACTTCCTCGCCGTTCTGCAAACCGATGGTGCGCGAGTGGAAGATCTTCAGCAGCGGTGGGCCGGAGCGCCAGTTGCCGGGACCGAACTCGAAGATACCGGCGTTGTCCAAGAAGAAATCGCGCTTCTCGGGAAAGAACAGGGGGAAGCGGGTGAGGTTGACGCGCTGTTCGTCGACCTCGGTCTCTGCGAAGTCTGTGTTGACCGTCAGATCGAGATCGAGCTCCCGGGTGATACCCCACTTGAGGTCGAGGCCGACTTCGAGATCGTCTTCCAGCGCTTCAGGCGGCGTCTCGGCGAACGAGCCTTCACGGCCCACCACGAACGGTTTGACGCGCAGGTTGGAGCCCGATTGCAGCCCTTCGAGGCCTTTCAGCTCGCCGTATTGAGAGACCCGCCAGAGGTGCATGTCATCGAGCATCGGTGCCCAGAACAGCACCTCGTGGGTGCGGGGAACCAGTCTTCGAACGTTGAAGCCCCAGGTGTCGGCCGACGGATCGAAACGGATGGTAGAGAACGGGATCGCCAGCTCTGCGACCCAGCCCTGCGGCCCCTTGCGTCCCACCGCGGACCAGATCCCGTCCCAGTCGATTCGCGTGTCACGACCTTCGTCAGTCACCTGAATGTCGGTGCGGGCGCCGTTCGGGTTGGTCTCGAAGACATAGGCGTTGCGGTCGTCGTTGAACGTGTCGAAGAACAGCATCACCGAGTCATCGCGGAATTGAGCGCTGTCGCGCTGCATCTCCGACGCGATGACAGTCGACGGGTCCTGGAAGGCCCATACGCCGACGTAGAGCACGTCCTTGGTGTAGAGGATACGCACCTCGGTCTTGTTGATCGCAGGCTCGCCCGGCTCCGGATCACGTTGGGTAAAACCGGTTGCCGGCTGCGCCTGCTGCCAGGCTGGCTCATCGAGCCGACCGTCGACCTTGATGGGCTCTGATATCGCGAGGGCGGTGACCGACGGGCGCGGTAGCAGACGATCCTCAGGCTCGGCCTCTTGGCCGAGCAGCGGGTGTGCGAGCAGTAGGCTGAAAACCAGCGAGCCGGTCCATCGAGCAGCTGAAAATGCGCTCAGACGAGCCCTGCCTTTCACCTCGACTTTTTTCCTCATGCTGTAAATCCCTTGTTGTTGGCTCTGTCGAAGTACATAAATAATAGTGAGTCACTTTGCTCAGTGCAAAAACTGGCGCGATAAGACTACTTTTTGTCTCGAAGTAGAGATATTAGTGACAGTCGTGATTGGCAAGTGCATCATCCCTCTCGAGCCCTTCGTCGAGTACTCGTTTTATCTGAGCTAGATCGTATGTCACCCTCTATCGTCCGCCATAAGATGTGTGCTAAATGGTGGCAAATTGGCCTTCGGTAACCGCACTCTTGGGATGAGGAGTCCTTCTCACCGCTGAGGGCCTCGGCGAACCGGACAGCAGCGAACCGGGAGCTTCCGTGGCGTGGCAAGGAGGCCTACGCCTGCTGCCAGCCAGACCCTGAACTAGTTCCAGAACCGTCTGCCGACCGACTCTCCCTCGATCCAAGATCGATGGCGAATCGCGGATTTGGTAGCGCGGAGATAGCGGGAAGAACCGCTCGCAGCGGGGCGGACTCTTGCCGCGGGCTGCTAGGGGAGAGATTCCGGTGGCTCTACCTACAGCTCCCGAAACGCGGCCGTAAGCTCAAAGGCCGAGTAGGGGCAGTTGCCTGGCGCGCTTTCGACAACGGCTGCCGCAACAGCGGCACAGCCTATGGGTTCCCGAGGTTGGCGCTCCGGATGCACTTGCGGCAAAGATGACAGGTCGAGCGAGGCAAGCCGTGGCGAGAGACTCCGGCTCAGCCAGG
>JBCCGX010000456.1:0-7680 GCA_039029035.1 Acidobacteriota bacterium
ATGCGCCGGGTCTTCGAGGCTTCCGGCCGGTTGATGCCCTTCTTCCTGGTGGCTGGTCTGCCGCTGATCCCGGGGCTCGACAAGCTCTATTCCTGGGTGACCCCCGACCCCCACGACACGCTCGTGGCCCACAAGGCGCCCTACCTGAACGTACCCGACTTCCTGACTCGTAGCCTCATCTACTTCGTCGGCTGGGCCGTGCTGGCCTATGTCCTGAGTGCCTGGTCGCACCGCTACGACGAGACCGGCGACCCCGCTTGGCGCGAGAAGATGAAGCGGCTGAGCTGTTTCGGACTCATCTTCTACGTCGTGGCCGCCACCCTGGCGTCGGTGGATTGGATCATGTCGCTCGATCCCCACTGGTTCTCCAGCCTCTTCGGCTTCGCCATGGTCGCCGGACACTTGCTGGCAGCCTTCGCCTTCGTGATCCCGATGATGCTCTTCCTGGCACAGCGCAAGCCGATGTCAGGGGTGATTGGCACCAAGCTGTTCCACGACTACGGCAAGTTCATGCTCGCCGGGACCATGGTCTGGGCTTACTTCATGATCTCGCAGTATCTGATCATCTGGTCGGGCAACCTGCCGGAAGAGGTCACCTGGTACCTGGTGCGGCGTTCGGACGTCTGGTTGGGCTTGTCCTTGGCGTTGATCATTTGCCACTTCGCGGTGCCGTTCTTGCTGTTGCTCTCGGCCGATCTCAAGAAACGGCCCAAGCTGTTGATGTCGGTCGCCATCTGGGTGTTGGCCATGCGCTGGCTCGACCTTTACTGGCTGTGCGCGCCGAGTATCGCCGACGCCGGTGGGTTCCATTGGCTCAATCTGGCCGTGCCGATCGGTCTCGGTGGGTTGTGGCTCTTCCTGCTCATCGGGCAATTCAAGAACCGCGCCCTGGTGCCGGTGCGGGACCCAAGGCTAGGGGAGATCCTTGCTCATGGCTGATTCCGCCCACGAGAGAACCGAGTTGCACGACGGCCGCTTCGGCGAGAACTTCGACGACGAAGTCAGTGTCTCGGGCGTGGTGTGGACCACCGTGATCCTGGCGGTCCTCTGCGTGCTCGGGATGTGGATCACCTGGGTGATGCGCGGCTACTACAAGGATCGCGCGGAAGCCACTGTGCCGCCACCGTCGCCGGTCGCCGAGGCCAACGAGGTCCGCTTGCCCGGGGGACCGCTCCTGCAGCGCGACCCGGAAGGTGAGCTCGAGGCGCTACGGCACGAGATGGCTGTGCGGCTGGGCGGCTTCGGCTGGGTCGACGAGACGGCCGGCTTGGTGCACATTCCGATCGATCAGGCGATGGATCTCCTGGTCGAACAAGGGCTGAACGATGGCATGACGGCCGGCGATGCCGAAGCAAGTACGGTAGCGGAGGAGGCCGGCGAGTGAAGAACCGCGCCTTCATCGCTTCGGCGCTCGTCTTGCTCGTCCTGCCGGCCTGGGGTGATCTGGTCGATCCGCAGGATATGCCCGGGCCCCTCAAGCAGGTCGGCTTCGAGCAAAATCTCGGTGCACAGCTACCCCTTGATGCGCCGTTTCTCGACGCGAGCGGTCGCGAGGTTGTGCTCGGCGACTACTTCAGCGAGCGGCCGGTGATCATGGTCTTCGTTTACTACCGCTGCCCGATGCTCTGCCCCACGGTGCTGAACGGCGTCGCCAAGAGTCTCGGCGTGCTCGAGTTCGATGTCGGCAAGGAGTTCGATGTCGTCGCCGTCTCGATCGACCCGAACGAGTCCTCCGAGCAAGCGCGCTCGGCCAAGAGGGTCGCAGTCAAGCGTTACGGCCGTGGGCACACGGCACCCGGCTGGCACTTCCTGCGCGGCGGCGAAGAATCGATTCGACGCGTCACAGAAACAGCCGGCTTCGGCTACGCTTTCGTGCCCGAGAACGGAGAGTACGCCCACGCTAGCGGCATCGTGGTAGCGACGCCAGAGGGCCAGCTGGCGCAGTACTTTTACGGTATCGACTTCGCTCCCAAGCATGTCCGGTTGGCGTTGGTCGAAGCGTCGTCAAACCGCATCGGCTCGGTGGTCGATCAGATCTTGCTCTATTGTTTCCGCTACGACCCAGAGCTCGGCCAGTACACTGCGGTCATCACCCGCATCCTGCGCTTGGCCGGCGTCGTCTTCTGTCTCGCCCTGGCCCTCTTTCTGTGGATCAACCTGCGCCGTGAAAGGGTCGCGGCCCGTCATCCTTCGTCCATCCTAGGAGCCGCATCGCGATGACGTCCGAGTTCTCGCTATTTCCCGAGCAGGCCTCGACCATCGCCTCGAAGGTCGACGCGCTCTACTTTTTCGCCTTGGCGATCAGTGCGTTCTTCTCGCTGCTGATCGCGGTGGTGATCTTCTTCTTCTTCGTCAAGTTTCGCCGCCGCGAAGCGGGCGAAGTCGGCGCCCGCGCCCACGGCGGCATGGCTCTCGAGATCATCTGGTCGGTGATCCCCTTCGTGATTTGCATGGTGCTCTTCGTTTGGGGCGCCATCGTCTTCATCGAAATGCGGACCATTCCGGAAGATGCCACGGAGTACTACGCGACGGCCAAGCAGTGGATGTGGAAGTTCCAGCACCCGGAAGGGCAGCGTGAGATCAACACCTTGCACATCCCGGTCGGCGAGACGATCAAGCTCACCATGACGTCGGAAGATGTGATCCACAGCTTTTTCGTGCCCGCCTTTCGGGTCAAACAAGACGTGCTTCCTGGCCGCTACACCACGGTGTGGTTCGAGGCCGACAAAGTGGGCGAGTACCACCTGTTCTGTACCGAGTACTGCGGCTCACACCATGCGCAGATGATCGGCTCAGTCACGGTGATGGAGCCGGACGACTACCAGAACTGGCTGGCGGGCGGTGGTCCGGCCGCGCCGCCGCAGGAGCTCGGCGAGGCGCTCTTCGCGCAGCACATCTGCAACACCTGCCATTACGAAGACGGCACAGGCCGTGGCCCCTCCCTGGTCGGGATCTACGGCACCCAGGCGCGCTTCGCCGACGGCAGCACCCGGTTGCGCGACGATGATTACCTTCGAGAGTCGATCGTCCGACCTGCGGCGCAGATTTCTGAGGGCTACCCGCAAATCATGCCGACCTACCAGGGGCAGCTCAGCGAGGTCAGCATCCTGCAACTGATCGCCTACATCAAATCGTTGAGTGACGCTCCCGCAGCCGAGGCGTCAACACCGGCGGCCGCCGCGGCGAGCGGCAACTAGGAGATCGCACTCGATGAGCACCAAAGAGTTCGCGTTCGCGCCGCACCCTGACATGCCGAAGAGCCACTATCTCAATGTGGCTTACGGTCTGAAGTCGTGGCTCTTCACCACCGATCACAAGCGCATCGGCATCCTTTACCTGTTGTCGATCACCTTCTTCTTCGCCCTCGGTGGCCTCTATGCCACCCTGATTCGCCTAGAGCTGCTGACCCCCGCGGGCGACATGGTGCAGCCGGATACCTACAACCGGTTGTTCACCATGCACGGCATCCTGATGATCTTCTTCTTCCTGGTGCCTTCGATCCCAGCGGCACTCGGTAACTTCCTGATTCCGCTACAGATCGGCGCCAAAGACGTCGCCTTCCCCAAGCTCAATCTGGCGAGCTGGTACATGTACATGATCGGCGCCGCTTTCACCATGTGGGCGCTGTTCAATGGTGGGGTCGACACGGGCTGGACCTTCTACACGCCGTTTTCCTCCACCTATTCCAACTCGTACGTGGCGGCGGTGGCGGTGGGGATCTTCATCAACGGCTTTTCGTCGATCTTCACCGGCATCAACTTCATGGTCACCATCCACCGGATGCGGGCGCCGGGTCTGACCTGGTTCCGGCTGCCGCTGTTCATCTGGGCGCACTACGCCACCAGTCTGATCATGGTGCTGGGCACGCCGGTGCTGGCGATCACCATCGTGCTGCTGGCGATGGAGCGGGTCTTCAAGCTCGGCTTCTTCGATCCGGCCCTGGGTGGCGATCCGGTGCTCTTCCAGCACCTCTTCTGGTTCTACTCTCACCCGGCGGTCTACATCATGATTCTGCCGTCGATGGGTGTGATCTCGGAGATCATCGCCGCCTTTGCCCGCAAACCGGTGTTCGGCTACAAGTTCGTCGCCTACGCCTCGATGGGCATCGCCGTCATTGGCTTCATCGTCTGGGGGCACCACCTCTTCGTCTCCAGCCAGAGTCTGTACGCCGGCCTGATCTTCTCGATCCTCACCATGCTGGTCGCAGTGCCCTCGGCGGTCAAAGTTTTCAACTGGATGGCGACCCTCTATCGAGGGTCGATCGAGTACTCGACGCCGATGTTCTACGCTCTGGGCTTCATCGGCCTGTTCACCATCGGCGGGCTGACCGGCTTGATGCTGGCCTCCATCGGCATCGACGTCCACGTCCACGATACCTACTTCGTGGTCGCCCACTTCCACTACATCATGGTCGGCGGTGCCCTGATGGGCTACCTCGGCGGGCTGCACTATTGGTGGCCCAAGATGACGGGCCGGATGTATCCGGGCTTCTGGTCGCATCTCTCGGCCCTGGTCATCTTCCTCGGCTTCAACCTGACCTTCTTCCCGCAGTTCATCCTCGGCTACCTCGGCATGCCGCGGCGCTACCACGTGTATCCTGAAGAGTTCCAGGTGCTGCACATCCTGTCGACCGCCGGTGCCTCGATCCTGGCGGTGGGCTACATCATCCCCCTGGTCTACTTCATCTGGTCGCTCAAGTACGGTGAAGTCGCGGGCGACAATCCGTGGGGTGCGGTGGGGCTCGAGTGGCAAACCACATCACCGCCCTCGGTGCATAACTTCGAGGAGATCCCAACGGTCGACTTCGAGCCCTACGATTACGTCCGTCAGGCGCCTGCCGAACGCCCCTACCGTTACTCGAGATCGGAAGCCTGATCAACCCGAGAAGGAGCCGTCGCGTTGTCTGATTCACACGCCGCCGCCGCGCACCCCAGGGATCTTGCGCACCATTTTGAGAGCTACGAGCAGCAAAAAGAGAGCTCGTTCCTCGGCATGTGGCTGTTCCTCGTGCAGGAGGTCATGTTCTTCGGCGGCCTGTTCTGCTGCTATGTGATCTATCGTTCGCTCTACAGCGAGGCCTTCGCCGCCGCTAGCCGCGAGCTCGACGTCTTCATCGGCGCCCTCAACACCACGGTGCTGCTGTTCTCCAGCTTTACCATGGTGGTCGCGGTCAACGCTGCCAAGGCTGGCAACCGCAAATGGATCGTCTACGGCCTGCTGCTGACCATCCTCTTCGGCGGTGTTTTCCTCGGCGTCAAGTATTTCGAGTACAGCGCCAAATGGGAGCATCATCTGGTGCCCGGCCCGCACTTCGAATGGCATGGCGAGGAAGTCGGCCGTCCGGTGGAGATCTTCTTCTGCCTCTACTTCGCCATGACCGGCATGCACGCTCTGCACATGGTGGTCGGCATCGGCATCATGCTCTGGATGCTACGACCGGCTTGGCGCGGCAAGTGGACGCCCAACAACCACAATTTCGTCGAAGGTTTCGGCCTCTACTGGCACTTCGTCGACATCGTGTGGATCTTCCTCTTCCCCTTCCTCTACCTGATCGGCCTGGCGACAGGCTGAGGACTGATAAGAGAGCTCGAGATCATGTCTGACGACCACCACAGCTCCGGTAGCCTGCACCTCGGACCTTACTGGCTGGTGCTTGCGGCACTCCTCACCCTCACCTGGATCACCTACGGCGCCGCCCTGATCGACTTCGGTCACCCCTGGAGCGATGTGGTGGCCCTGGCCATCGCGGTGACCAAGGCGACCCTGGTCGTCGCCTTCTTCATGCACGTCAAGGGTTCGACCTCGATGATCAAGATGTCCGCCATCGGCGGCTTCTTCTGGCTGGTCATCTTCTTCGCCTTCGTCCTGGCAGACGTGTTGACGCGACCGGGGATGAAAGACTTCCTCTGAGGCTTCCTCAACCGTCTTCGCCGCGCAAGCAAGCCAGCAGGTGCCCGACACCGAGGCTGCGAGACGGGTGGCCCCTGAGAGTGGCTGCTAGGGCCTCGATGCTCTCGACCACTTCGCTACCGAGTTCCTCCCTGAGCCGACGGCGATGTTTGCCGTCCGCCTGTCGCCTGCGTTGATCCCGCTGCCAGGACTCGGACCAGATCTCGAACAAGCCCGAGGTTAGACCGGCGGCCGCGATCTGCTGCCATTCACCGTGGTCGAACCACACCCCCAGACATGCGGAGCACCGGTCCAGGTAGAAGCCGGACCCCAAATGGGTCTGGGCGCGCCTGAGGATGCCGTGCCCGTTCGGACACTGGCCGGCTCGGCGGTCCGCGTCGTCCGCCGGTGCCCGCGGAAGAGCGAGCTCCGCAGGCGGCTGCCATCCCAGAGCCTTGCCGTCCGCGATCCAAAGGCCGCCGCATCGCGGACAGCTCGAAGCCGGTGCCTGGGTCGCACCGCGAACCTTCTGTAGACGGGTCTTGGAGCACTTGGCACAATTCATCGGTCGCCTCCGGCGTCAGCCAATCACTTGCTATCCCCTACGCCAAGCCCTCGTCGGTTATTCGCCTGTCGCGCCGTCGGGCTGGGCCTCTTGTAGCACGTAGATCGAATCCCAGCCTGTATTCCAAGTCTTGCCTCCGTCGGTCGACGACTCGGCCCGCTGGCGCACCTTGCCGTGACCGAGGTCAGACCAGGTCCAGCGAGTTCGCGGAGTGGCATCCGCGGGGCTCTCGAGGACCATCTCGCCATCCACCAGACCACCCTTGAGTGGTGGCCAGTTGCCGACGTTGCCAGAGTCATCGATGTAGATCTGGTTCCAGGATCGATCGCGCGAGTCGTAGTAGTTGAGGCTCATACCTTGCTGCGGGCCGGCCGAGGTCCAGGATTCGAGCAGCGCGCAGCCACCTAGGTGCGAGGTGACATGGTTCCGGCCGAGGGCGGTGCCGTTCGTAGGGCTCTCCACCGCCCAATCGCCGAGCCAGAAATCGAACTGGCGATACTCCGGTGTGTTGCACGGGGTCAGGGCGGCGGAGATTTCTAAGATGGCTTTCGCGTCGAGCCCGGCTAGCTCCGGCGACGCCTCGAACCTGGAGAGAATGAGTCGGGAGGGGCCAGCATTCGCGACTTCGCGCAGCAGGCCGAGGGCGGTCTCTGCCTCGCCCTTGGCGGCGTGGCTGCGAGCGATCTCGAAGCGCGTCAGCTGCGCGTTGAAGCCTGCAGCCAGTGCCTTTTCGTAGGCTTTGAGTGCGTCGTCCGCCTTGCCCAGGGCCTGGCGGGAGCGCCCGAGGCGGAACCAGGCGGCGCCATTCTCCGGCTCCGCACGAGTGAGCTCGCCGTAGGCCTCCGCAGCGGCTTGCCATTCCTGAGCGGTGAAGGCTGTTGCGGCCTTGTCGGCCAGGGTCTGTTGGGTCGCCTCGATGCCGGGGGCCAAGAGACAGGCCATGAGAAGGGCGGCGAGACAAGTCGAGCGGGCGATGGGCTTCGGCTGCATGGGGTAGCTCCTTACACTCTGCGAAACACTCTGCATAGCTCCGCCTGGCGGAGCGCGTGATCCGCTCTCAGGCTACGCCAGAGCTTGGCCGCCTGCTACAAGAATCGTGCTCATACACTGTTTCAGGGCCCACGGCGGGCATGAATGCCCGCGCTCTGAAATGGCGCCTCTACGAGACATTGCGGCTGAAGCCGCGACGCCCAGAGGATCCTCAGGGGAAGATGGCTTTGGCTTTC
>JBCCGX010000457.1:0-7677 GCA_039029035.1 Acidobacteriota bacterium
ACAATCTCACGCCGCGCGATGTTGTGGCTGATGAAGTACACCAGGTTCCCCGTGATACCCGGCATGACCTCCTGGAAAGCCTCCAGCACCAGGGCGTTGATCAACAGGTGGTTGACTGTGGCGAAGTTGGCACCGAGGGCCATATCGTCCAGGTAGGCGTCGGCTTCCGGTGTCCCCAGCGGCGCGTAGACCAGCTCGCGATCACGCCCCGGCAGCGGAATGTCCCAGGTGGCAAACATCCCCTGCAAGGCCTTGAACTGACCCATCGCCAGGTTGTGGCCGAAACCGCGCGAACCGCAGTGCGACAGGAACGCCACGTGGCCGTCGCACAGACCGAAGACCTGCGCCGTCTCTTGCTCCCCGTCGGCCAGACGCACCACTTCGCACTCACCGAAGTGGTTGCCGCCGCCGTAGGAGCCCAGTTGGGTCACCTTTTCAGCGAAGCGACGGAAACGACCGGCCGCGAACAGGCGGTCGAGGCGCTCGCTGAGGGCATCAGCGGTGTCGTCGTGGCCCAGGTGAACGGCGTCTTCGCAGCGCTCAGCCCACTCCGGCGGGATCCCCAGCGCTTCACACACGCCGCGCGATGCCCCTTCAGTCGCCACCCGGCGACCGAGCTCCGGGTCCACGTGACGGCCCTTCGGCGCATGTCGCTGACCGCGCCCCATACCGGTGGGCACCCGCTCGAGGATGGCATCGATCAAGGCCCGGCGATCGCGCCGCCCGATCACGGCGTCGGCCGGCAGATCGAGCTGCAAGAGGCTCATCGAGCACTTGATGTCGACCCCTACCGGGCCGGGGTAAATATGGCTCGGCGAAGCCAGCACACAGCCTACCGGAGCACCGTACCCACAGTGCGCGTCGGGGTTCAGCACCAGTTCGGCAACACCCGGCGCGCTGCGCGCGTTGCGCGCCTGCTGCAGGCAGAGGTCGTCGAAGGTGGCGCGAATCGACTCGTTACCGATCACCGTGATCGGGCGGCGCTTCTCCACCGGCAAGAGCGCGGTCGCCTCACCGGTGCGGACGAAAGGATCGGTCGCGTTCTGGGTGGTCATTGGGGACTCTCCTATCTATCTAAAAGTGACGACAAGGGATCGGTGAAACAATCGTGCTCTACCTTTGAGCTACGGCCCCGTTGATATGGAGCCGACGGGACTCGAACCCGCAACCACGTGATTAATAGTCATGTAGTTCCACCAGCATTCGCCACAAATTGTCGATGGTGTTGCTTGCCAGCCGACAAACAGTCTTTCTCTTCGTTGAGAACAGTCACCTCGAAGCATCGAACGTTACTCAGAGGCTTCTGCGTGGGTTGTCAAAAGAACCGCCAGTTTCAAGAAAAGCCGTGACGACAAGGGATCGATGAAACACAATTCCATCGCTCTATCCAGTTGAGCTACGCAGCCGTTTGGATTTGGCCGCGGCGGGACTCGAACCCGCAACCTATGGATCCAAGATGTAGTTCCATCAGCATTCGTCACAGCGAATCGAAAACAGCTCCCTCCCTATGTCAAGCCAACTCTTCAAGCTGCGGCTTCGATCTCGATCTCTTCGATCTGCCGCACCCAATAGCCGGCATCGGTACCGCCGCGGGCGAAGTCTGCCAGGAGTCGGAACACCTGGTCGGAGAACCCACCGATATTGAGAATGTCGCGGCGTTCCTTCGCCTGGGTGTGAGCGTAAGGTTGGATATCGATACAGGCCATACGGGCCTCCCGGTTGCGATGCTTGAAGCGCGTCCACTCGGCCAGAGTCGCGGTCCCGCGACCGCCCCACTGGGAGTCGACCCAGCTCTCGTTGTCGGATACGTAGATCACCAGATCGCCCCGTGCTTGCTTGCGGTTCAGGAAAGCCAGCGGTGCCGAGCAGTTGGTGCCACCCGAGGGCAGCGAAGCCAGCTTCTTGGCGTTCACCATCACCGGATCAGAAGGGTTCAACTTGGCCTTCACGACATCGTCGGAGAACGGGATCACCTTGGCTCGTGGATTCTTGCGCAGCACTGCCGCTGCCACCAGGGCGGCGACGTCGATACAGCGCACGGCGGACGACGAGCCCCGTCGGTAGCCGGTCACCGGGCTGTGCATCGAGCCCGAGATATCCGGCAGCACGTAGACCTTGCCAGCCACCTCCGGTACGTTGGCGAGGGCAATCTCCATCGCCGTGCCCAGGGCTCGCCGCACGGTGCGCGGCAGTGCCTCGGACGCCGACTGCCAAGCCGCAAAGAGCTGGTAGGGAAAGACCCGGGCGCGCCGCACCTGGCTGGGATCGCGCAGGCGATCGGCAATGATCCGGTCGAGACCATCGTGCTCGAACACGCCGTGCCGCAGAAAGGTGTTGAGGTTCATCCGCGTCATCTGCCAGGGTGCTCGGCGAGCGATCTCCACCCAATGCCGCGATTCGAGCGCCAGAGCGGTCAGCATCTGGAACGGTACATCGGGCACTTTCGCCTCCGCCGGGGATTGCTTGAAGCTCTCGAAATCCCGCACCACCTGCGGCAGGGCACCGGCATCGACCTCGCGACCGATCAGGTAGCCCAAGAGAGCCTCACGCGACGTCGTCTTCGGCTTGGGATGGACCATCTTCACGATATCTGCCAACGAAGGCGACTGCCCCACCGAAGCGGTGAAGAGGCGCTCGTCGCTGCGGCTCTCGAGCCACTGGCGCACCAGCCGTCGCGGCCGCGAGCCCAGGGACTTGCGCCCCGTGACGCCCGAGCGAACGATCTGGACGAAGTTGCGCAGCATCTTCGGTCGATCAATGACCCGTGGGAAGATCCGGGCCAGCAACTCGCCGTCGCGACTCGCCAGAACGCTCGTCAGAAGGGCCGGCAGGTCCTTCATGAAGCCGCGCTGGCGGGCATAGATCGCGGTCTTGGCGACGAAGAGCGGCTCGACCTCGCGACACAACGCGAGAACGTTGTCGAGCTGCTGCCGATCCGAGGCGTAGAAGGTCGTGTTCAGACAACCGGTCGCGGCATATTGTGCCAGCGCGTGGCGGGACTCCAAACGGTAGGCCCGGCCACCGGCCTCGTTGACCGTATCGGTGCTAGGCAGGAGCTTGCCCGAAGCCGATTGAAAAAGTGTCTTGTTGGCCATGGTGTTGTCTCCTCGGTCGCGTCGTCTACCCAGTTGCGCTTCGACTGTTTGCTTCAGCGCGTTCGCCTCTAAGAGTTTTCACAGTCCGTGCCAGGGCGAAGAGAACCCGAGAAATTCCCCGCAAGCCCTTGATTTCATGAGCAATAAGGGAGACCTCTATACTCTTCGCTCGATCGAGGAAGGCGTCGTTGGCTATCAAACGGGATAGCGAAGTAGAATCCTGGATATGACCATCAAACGCGTCTGCCTCGGTGTGGTCGGCACCACCCTCGATTCGAACCTTGGCCCCGAGCGCTGGGAGAAGTGGCGCCCCACCGTGTCACTCTTCCAGCACGAGGATCTGCTGATCGACCGCCTGGAGCTCCTCGGGTCGCCGAAGTCGGCGCCGCTCTCCGAGGTGATCCAGGCCGATGTCCAGTCGGTCTCACCCGAGACCGAGGTCCGCCACCACACGCTCGTGACCGAGGATCCGTGGGATTTCGAGCAGGTCTATGGCAGCTTGCATGACTTTGCTCTCGCCTACCCCTTCGATCCGGAGAGCGAGGAGTACCTGCTGCACATCACCACCGGCAGCCACGTCCACCAAATCTGCCTCTTCCTGCTCGCTGAGTCGAAGCACTTCCCCGCCAAGCTGATTCAGACTTCACCGCCGCGCCGGCGCGGCCGGGGGCCGGGTCGTTATCGCATCATCGACCTCGATTTGTCGCGCTACGACCTGATCGCTCGGCGCTTCGCCATCGAGCAGGAAGAAGGGCAAGCCGCCCTGAAGGCGGGGATTGACACCAAGAACCCGGCGTTCAATCGGATGATCGCCGAGATCGAGCAAGTGGCGATCCGCTCGCGCGAGCCGATCTTGCTCACCGGCCCGACCGGCGCCGGTAAATCCCAGCTGGCGCGCCGCATCGATGAGCTCAAGCGCGCCCGGCGCCAGGTGCGCGGTCGCTTCGTCGAGGTCAACTGCGCCACCCTGCGCGGCGACGCCGCCATGTCGACCCTCTTCGGCCATCGCCGCGGCGCCTTCACCGGCGCCCTGCAGGATCGCGACGGACTGCTGCGCGCCGCCGACGACGGTCTGCTCTTTCTCGACGAAATCGGCGAGCTCGGGCTCGACGAGCAAGCCATGCTGCTGCGGGCGGTGGAAGAGAAGCGCTTCTTGCCGATGGGCGCCGATCGTGAGGTGGCGAGCGATTTCCAGCTCATCGCCGGCACCAACCGCGACCTGGGGCAACGGGTGCGCCAAGGCCACTTCCGCGAAGATCTCCTGGCGCGCATCAACCTGTGGACCTACCACCTGCCGGGCTTGGCCGAGCGGCGTGAGGACATCGAGCCCAATCTGGACTACGAGCTCGACCGCTACACAGACCGCACCAGCCTGCGGGTGACCTTCAACAAGGAGGCTCGGCAACGCTTCCTCGACTTCGCCACCATGCCCGAGGCCACCTGGGCGGGCAACTTCCGCGACCTCGGCGCCGCCGTTACCCGCATGGCGACCCTGGCGCCTGGCGGCCGGATCAACACCGCCGTCGTCGAGCAGGAGATTGGGCGCCTACGGACCGCCTGGCAAGCCTCGGAAATCGACCAGGATGACGAGCTGCTCACCGGCCTCCTCGGTGCCGAGCGCCTCGCCGAGCTCGATCGCTTCGACCGCGTGCAACTGGCCGAGGTGGTCCGCGTCTGCCGACGGTCGCGCTACCTCGCCGAAGCCGGGCGTGCTTTGTTCGCTGCCTCGCGCCTGAAGAAGAAGCAGGCCAACGACGCCGATCGTCTGCGCAAGTACCTGGTGCGTTTCGGCTTGGCCTGGGAGGAAGTTCGCAGCGAATGAGAAGCTCGGCCTTCGGCCGGCTGACACGATTCCGGACGGTTTTGGCGCAGGCAGGAGTAGAGGTCGGCGTAGCCCGCCGTTACGCCGCGTTCACTCACTGCAAGGAGGCAAAGCGTGCATCACCGTTCTCAACCCCATCTGTGCCTGGCCCAACGCCTCATGTTGGCGAGCCTCGTCTTCGCGAGCTCCGCCGCGGCCCAATACGGCAGCAATGTCAAAGTCGTCAATGCCATAGCCAACGATCCGCCAGCGAGTTGCACGGCCCTGCTCAACACGCTGAGCTCCATCACCGGAGCCGGCGACGCCAACCGTTTCCTGGTCAAGATCGGACCTGGAAAGTACGACTGCGGCGACCAGACCCTCGCCATGCAGCCCTATGTCGACGTCGAAGGCTCGGGGATGGAGTCGACCCTGATCACCGGCACCGGCCTCAACGCCTTGGTCACCGCTGCCGACGACGCCGAGCTGCGCGAGATGAAGCTCGAGGTGGTCGCCGATTCGACGGCAGACGACGCCACCGGCATCAAGATCGAGGCCGCGTCGACCCGCGTCACCCGGGTCAAGCTCGACGTACTGGACGGCAATACCTGCATCGGTATCCTCAACACCAACGACCCGGCCAACGGTGTCGAGACCCCGTATCTGCGCAGTCTCGAGATTCGCAGCAAATGCACCGGCAACAGCATCGGCATCGACAACCGAGGCAATGTCGGCCCGGTCATCCAACGGGTCTACGTCAAAGGGGTCAATGCCTGCGGCGAGAACATCGGCATCCGCTACGCCCTGGCGGGAGTCGAAAATCAGGTGCGCAAAGAGATCCGCGACGCCATCATCTCAGCCTACGGTGTCGGCCCGACCACCGACTGTATGGATCCCGTCCATGTCGACCCGTCGGTCGCTTTCGGCATCGCCGTCGTCGACTCGTTCAACAAGCTGTTCGTCCTCAACGCCTACATCAATGCCGGCAACGGCGGCCTGCGCAACGTCGGTATTGCCAGCCTCGACGTCCGGCTCGATGTCTTCGGCAGCCAGATCAACGCTGCCGGCACCACGGCCGCCGACCATGATTTCGGCATCTCCTCCGACGGCGGCCAGGTCCTGGTGCGCAGCTCCAAGCTCGACGGCGATACCGCTGCGATCCATGGCGACAACGCCAGCGCCTTCCTGGTCGGCACGACGCAGTTGCGCGGTGGCGGTGTGCTGATGGAAGGTGGCTCGACCGCTACCTGTGGCGCCTCCTACGGTCATGCCTTCCAAGACCTGGATGGCGCTTGCCTACCTTGAGCCCCCTTCCCTGACATCACCCGGCTCGAACGGCTCGAGCCGGGGCATCGAGCTGCGCTCGGCGCCGGTCGGTCCTTAAAGCTCGAAAGGAAAGAACATCGGTACCATCACGATCAGCAGGACGTAGACCAGAGCGGTCAGCGGCGTGCCGACCCTCAGGTAGTCGCTCGAGCGGTAGCCACCAGCGCCCATGACGAGGAGGTTGGCTTTGTGGCTGAATGGGGTCATGAAGGCGGCGGAGGCGGCCAGACTGATGCCCATCATGAAGGGGTAGGGGCTATAGCCCAGGTTATCGGCCGTCTGTAGAACGACCGGAGCGAGGAGGACGACGGCAGGGGCGCCATCGAGCCCCTGGCTGAGCAGGCTGGCAAGGATGACGAGAGCGCCGAGCACAGCGTAAGGGCCGGCTGGACCGGCCACGTTGGCGACGGTCTCGGCGATCAGCAGGGCGGCACCGGTCTGCTCGATCGCTAAACCGACCGGCAGCACCGCGGCGACCAGAAAGATGGCCCGCCATTCGATCACCTGGTATGCCTCACGCATGGTGAGGGCACCGAACAAGACGACCAGGCTGGCGGCGGTGAAGGCGGCGACGTGGATCGGCTGAATACCGGCGGCGACGAGCCCGACCATCAGCAGCAGACAGGCGACAGCGTGCGGCGCCTTGCGGGTACGGCGGGTCGCCTCTTCGGCCTGGGAGAGGACGACGAAATCCGGGTCGTTGGCCAGGCGTCTGATCTTCTCGCGCGGTCCTTGCAGGAGCAGCGCGTCGCCGAAGCGCAGCGGGTAGTTGGCCAGATCGGTGTGGATCGCCTTGCCCTCGCGCCACAGGGCGACGGCGAACATGCCGTAACGATCGCGGAAATCGAGATCCGCCATGGTCTGGCCGGCAGCCGCGGAGCGCGGCGAGACCGCCACTTCCACCATGCCGACGTCATCCGACTCGAGGGCCGGACCGGCCTCTTTGGAATCGTCGAGCCGCACGTCACCGAGCTCGAGCAGCGTCTGGAGATCGGCCGAGTCACCGACGATCAAGAGCCGGTCGTCGGCGCGGATGACTTCATCGGCCTCGATCGCCAGGCGAGTCTCGGAACCACGGATCAAGCCGGCGACGGTCAAGCCGACGAGCTCGCCCAGCCGGCTGTCACCGACCGACACACCGACCAGTGGCGAATCCTCCGGGATACCGATCCAGAAGATGTGCTCTTGCAACTCTTCGAGAGCGGTGAGACCAAAACCCTCGGCAACGAAGTCGTCGTGCGCGGCCAAGGCTTCGAGCTGCTGCCGCGTGCCGAGGGCCATCAGGGTGTCCTCGGCGTGTAGAGCGTGGCTGGCGAGGTGGGTACGCATCAGCTCACCGCCGTGACGGATACCAACGACCACGACATCGAAGCGATCGCGGAATCGCAGCTGGCGCAGATTACGGCCGATGAGATCCGAGCCGGGGGCAATCTTGAAACGGACACCACCCACGCC
>JBCCGX010000458.1:0-7666 GCA_039029035.1 Acidobacteriota bacterium
CGACTGATGATGCTGGCGCCAGCCGACATTGCCGATGAAGCGCGAATCGTCCTGCACGATCTCCTGCCGGCCGAGACGCAGGTCGGTCTTGTCGTGCTGGTAGCGCAGAAAGACCTGGTTGATGTCGGTCAGGGCCGGGTCGGCCACCACCGGCCGATCGGTGACGCCGTTGAAGTCGCTACCGGCACCGCGATTGTTGTAGAGGTCGTTGCCGATCTCGGCCACGTTCTCGGCCTCGATCTTCAGGCTGAAGCCCTTGTAGGGCTGCGTCGTGTAGCCGACGGTAGTGCGCAGGGTCGAGGCGTGGGCATCTTTGGCGAAGCCGTCTTGACGGACGTCCTCGAAACGGTAACGGAGGGTGATCTTCGCTTCGCCTTTCTTGAGCGCTTCGGTGAAGCTCTCGGCTTCCTTCGCCGGATCGGTTTGGGCGAGCAGACCGGGCGATGTGGCGACGACGATCAGGGCGCAGAGGGCGCTATGGAATCGGTGAACGTTCATTGTAGTTTCCTTTCGCTTCGAGCCCGGCTTGGGAAACCGGGCGGAATGCGAAGAGCGTATGCCGGCGCTAGACGCGTGTCGCCGTCCCGTGGGGTGGGGAGCGCTCGATCTGGCCCTCCGGCTGGCGAGCTGGCCAGGCCTTGGCTACGATTGGCGAGACCAAGAACCGATCGAAACAGCGGGCCTCTTCGCTTCGCCTCGCTGATTGCGGAAGACGCTCATCATGATGTTCAAGAAAAAGAAGCGTGTGGAGAGTGCCCTGGTTCTCGGGCTCGGTGGGATCGGGTCCTATCTCGGCAAGCGCCTCGTGCACGAGGGTTATGCCGTGACCGTGATCGAGAACGACCGCGAGCCTCTGCATCAGGCCGACGGGAGTCTCGATGCCCGGCTGATCAAGGGCGATGCGATGAGCGTCGCGTGCTGGGAAGAGGCCGATGCGCACAAGATGGATCTGCTGATCGCCGTCACCGACAACGACGCTGTGAACATGGTTGCGTCGATGATCGGCCACCGATTCGGTATCCGGCGCAAGATCGCCCGGGTGCGCTCGCTGGAATTCGGCGATCAGAAGGGGGATTTTGCGGATGAAGGCCTCAGCGCTGATCTGCTCATCCACCCGGAAGAGATCGCGGCCCAGGAGATTCACCGCTTGGTGGCTCGGGCGGCTGGGGACGATGTCGTCGAAGTCGCCGATGGACAATGCCAGGTGATCGCCATCACCGTCGAGGCGAGCTCGCCGATCGCCAATCGTACGGTTGCAGAGATCGCGCAGCTCTACTCCGGGCGACCCTTTCGGCTGGTGGCCTGCGCTCGCGGGATTCGGACTCTCACCTTGCAGGGCAACCTCACGATCCTGCCCCAGGACCACCTCTTCATCATGGCCCGGCGGGAGGACATCCCGCATTTGATGCACATGGTCGGGGTGGAGCAGCGCGCCGTGCGCCGGGTCATGATCTTGGGTGGAGGCCTGGTCGGCCGGCGGGTTGCCGAGCTCCTCGGCAAGTCGATGGAGGTGACGCTGATCGAGCGCGACAGCGTGGCCTGCGGCGAGCTCTGCGACGGCCTGAAACATACCGAAGTCCTGCACGGTGACGGCTCGAATGCCGACGTCCTGGCGCTGGCCGGGATTATCGAGATGGACGTGTTCATCGCCACCACGGGCAGCGACGAGACGAATATCGTCAGCTGTCTGCTCGCCAAGCACTTGATGAACCGGCAGAACCGGGACCCCAAGGGCTCGAAGGGCAAGACCATCGCGATGGTCAACAAGGAGGACTATGTGGTCCTCGCATCGACCATCGGCCTCGATGTTGCGCTCAACAAGAAGATGTTGGCCGGCAGCGAGATCCTGCGCTTTATCCGTCGCGGAGAGTTGCTCTCGGTCGCGCGCCTCCATGGAGTGGAAGCCGATGTGGTCGAGGTCGTGGCGGCAGAGGGCTCGAAAGTCACCCGTCAGCCGCTGGCGAAGCTCCGGATGTCGTTCAAAGGCAAGATGATCGTCGGTGGCGTGCTGCGTAACGGCCATTGGGAGATCGGGCTGGGAGACACCCGGATCGAGCCGGGAGACCGGGTGATCATGGCCTGCCATCCGCGGTTTCTGAAAGATGTGCGGCGCCTCTTTACGGCCTGAGATCTACTTCTTCCAGAAGGCCGGGTAGAAGACGACCAGGGCGGTGAGCATCTCCAGCCGGCCGACGAGCATGTTCCAGGCGAGGAACCACTTGCCGAGATCGGAGAATGGCGCGAAGGTATTGGACGGTCCGACGCTGCCGAAGCCGGGCCCAATGTTCATCAGAGAGGCGATGACGCTGCTCATGGCCGAGGCGTAGTCCATATTCTCGACGAAGGCCATGACGCAGCCGCCGGCCAGGACCATGAAGATATTGATGATGAAGTAGCAGATCGCTAGCTCGACGGCCGATGGCTCGATGGCGCGTCCGTTGAGCCGCACCGTGGCGACCGCCATCGGCTGCAGCATGATGCGCCGCACGGTGCCATAGAGGTACTTGAACAGAATCACATAGTGGACGATCTTGATGCCGCTAGTGGTCGAGCCGGCGCAGGCGCCGACGAAGCAGACGACGAACAGCAGCATCTGAGCCGCGTGGGGCCACAGCTCGTAGTCGGCTGTCGTGAAGCCGGTGGTGGTCAACAGGGAAACGACCTGGAACGTGCCGTAGCGGATTGATTCGACTAGGCCCGCATAGGTCTCACCACGCCACAGATCGAAGGCGACCAGGGCGGAGAAGATTGCCACTACAGCAAAGTACCAGCGCAGCTCGGTGTTGCGGACGATGGCCCGGAAGTCGCCCTTCAACAGCTGGTAGTAGAGGACGAAGGTGATACCTCCGAGCACCATGAAGAGGATCGTGACCCAATCGATGTAGGCGCTCTGGTAGTGGCCCAGGCTGGCGTTCTTGGGAGAGTAGCCGGAGGTCGAGACGGTGCCGAAAGCATGGCACAGGGCGTCGAACAGCGACATGCCACCAAGCCACAAGAGAACCGTCTGGATCGCGTTGAGCGCCAGGTAGATCACCCACAGGAAGATCATCGCGTCGCGGTTGCGTGGGATGAACTTTTCCCGCGTGATGATCTGACCGGGGCTCGACTCGGCGCGGAAGAGGCGCACGCCACCCATGCCGTGCGGCATGAAAATGATCGCCAAGGTCAAGAAACCCATGCCGCCAAGGAGATGGGTCTGACTGCGCCAGAAGAGTAGGCCATGGGGAAGGGCCTCGATGTCTGCGAGAATCGTCGCCCCGGTGGTGGTGTAGCCCGACATCATCTCGAAGAAGGCGTCGGTGAACGACGGGATCGAGCCGTGCAGCATGAAGGGTAGGGCCGATGCGGCCGAAACGACAATCCAGCCGAAGACCGCTACGAAGAGGCCGTCTTTGATTTGCAGCTCCTGGCTGCGACCTCGGACCGAGAGGCGCAAGGCCAGGCCCAACGCCACGGTGACCAGGGCCGAGATCAGGAGCGGCCCACGATCGTCCTCGCCATAGTAGACGGACCAGCCGAGAGGGAGCACCATCGAGGCACCGGTGACCAGGAACAGAGTTCCCAGGACCTGGATGATCGTGGCTCGGTGCATCGCGGCACGCTAGCACTGGCTCGAGATTCGATCAATTGACAGCTTTCGAGCTGCGTCCCGGTTGGGCGTGCTGCGCCCCGGTTGGGCGTGCTGCGCCCCGGTTGGGCGTGCTGCGCCCCGATCGGGCGTGATAACGTGGCTTCGCCTTTCCCCCGCCAACCGGATCCCCCTGCCATGCGCCCGTCTTCGCACCACTTCGAACCGCAGCGCCACGCCGCCGAGCTGCTGCCGATCCTCGAGGCCATTCGAGCCGCCGAGTCTCTCGATGCCGCAGCGTTGCATCGCTTGGTGCGCCAATACCCCAAGGAAGGCAAAGGGGCCTTCTCCAAAAGCGAGATCATCCGGGGCTACCGCTTCTTCAAGCCTTTGCAAGGCTGGGACGAGGAGGAGAGGGCTTTCGTCGAGCGGGTGAAGATGAAGCCGGTGCGGACGCAAAGTGGCGTGGCGCCGGTGACGGTGCTCACCAAGCCCTATCCTTGCCCGGGCAAGTGCATTTTTTGCCCCTCGGATGTGCGCATGCCGAAAAGCTACCTGTCGCGCGAGCCGGGGGCGCAGCGTGCGGCGCAGCACGACTTCGATCCCTATGGCCAGACTTTGGGCCGACTCCTGGCTTACTACAACACGGGCCACGATCCCTCCAAGGTGGAGCTGATCATTCTCGGCGGCACCTGGTCGTTCTATCCCGAGGCCTACCAGATCTGGTTCGTCAAGCGCTGCTTCGACGCGATGAACGACTACGCGGCGCTTCGGGACGGGGCTTCCAGCTCCGGGAGCGCGCAACACCCTTACGACATCAAGGGGACAGTGAGCTTCACCAGGCTCCGCGAAGAGGTCGATGGGCGAGGCCCGGAGCGGACCTACAACCAGGTGGTCTCGAGCTATCTGTCCGAGCAGCTCGATGGTGCATTGCTCGACGTGAGTGAGCAGGCCACCTGGGACGAGCTGACCGAAGTCCAGCGGCGCAACGAGACCGCCATCGCCCGCTGTGTCGGTTTGGTGGTCGAGACCCGGCCCGATCATCTGTCGCGCGGCGAGGTCGTGCGTATCCGCCGCCTGGGAGCCACCAAGGTACAGATCGGCTACCAGAGCCTGTCGGACGAGGTGTTGGCCGCCAACCGGCGGGGTCACGATGTCGCCGCCACCCGCCGTGCCATGCGCTTGCTGCGGACCGCCGGTTTCAAGCTGCACGCGCACTGGATGCCCAACCTCTACGGCTCGAGCCCGGAGCACGATAGGGAGGACTTCGGGCGCCTCTTCGGCCAGGCCGATTTCCGTCCCGACGAGCTCAAGATCTACCCCACCAGCCTGATCGAGAGCGCCGAGCTGATGCGCTACTACGAGTCCGGCGACTGGCGCCCCTATCGCGAAGACGAGTTGCTCGAAGTCTTGACCACCTGCCTGCTCCAGGTGCCGGAGTACTGCCGGGTGACGCGGATGATTCGCGACATCCCCGGCGACGACATCCACGCTGGCAACAGGGTGACCAACTTTCGTGAAGTCGTCGAGCGCGAGCTGGCTCGGCAAGGTCGCGCCAGTCGCGACATCCGCGCCCGTGAGATCCGTGGTGAAGCGGTGGATCCGGAGCGCTTGGCGCTCGACACGCAGGAGTACGCCAGCGCGATCGGTCGCGAGATCTTCCTGCAGTTCATTACGGGCGGCCGCAAGATCGTCGGTTTCTGCCGTCTGGCACTGCCCGACCAGGCACTGTCCAGTGAGAAGGCCTTCATTCCCGAGATCTCGGCCAGCGCCATGATCCGCGAGGTGCATGTCTATGGCGTCGTCGTACAGGTGGGCGAGGCGCGCCAAGATCGATCGCAGCACCTCGGCCTGGGCAAGCGGTTGATCGAGGAAGCGGCTAGAATCGCCGCCGCTGCCGGATTCCGCGATCTGGCAGTGATCTCGTCGGTCGGCACGCGTGAGTATTATCGTCGCCTCGGCTTCGTCGATGGCGAGCTGTATCAACATCGAGCTCTGAGGTCTTGCGAATCGTGAATCCAGGCAAGAAAAGGGTGGGAATCTTCGGTTGGGGCGTCGTCGCCCCACGCTCGCCGAATGTCGACGCTTTCGCGCGCAATCTCGAGCGAGGCGACAGCTGGCTCGAGCCGTTCAACGGTTTCGGCCCGGACAATTTCCTCGTCGGGGTGCCGGAGTTTTCCTTCGACGACTACCAGAGGTGGGTCGTGGAGCGCTTCAAGCCGAATCGCTTCTCACAGCTCGAGAGCAAGATGGGCTTGCCGGTCAAGTACGCCATCGGTGCGTTCATCCAGGCTCTGGGGCAGAACCCGGGGCTCGAGCAAGAGCTGCAGACCCTCGGCACCGCGGCCCACATCTACATCGGTACCGGGCTCGGTGACATCGTCACTCAATACGAGCAATCCCTGGCCTTCCACCGGGCCCAGCGCCGCTGGGAGCGCTTCTGGGCCAATCCGGAGCGCAACAGCGAACGGCGCGTGTACGAGGACCGTTGGGCGACGGAGAACGGCGCCGCGCCGACCCAGACTGAAGATGGCACGCCGATCCCACCGCGCCCCGAGTCGGTGACCGAAGAGGATCGCGATTTGGCCGAGGAAGCCTGGTGGAGCTTCTGGGCTCAGCGTTCGCCTCAGTTGCAGACCTACCTCGACGAGATGCGCGCCATCGAGGCGATCGGCGTCGAGGGCGACGTCGAGTCGGGCAAGCTGAAGGCGATGAAAGACAAGCGGCGGGCGCTACGCAAGCTGCAAGAGAAGTGGGGCACGCCGCAGCCGCCGTGGCAGTCGGTGTCGTCCAACTTCATCTGGAACATCGACAACATCGCCGCGGCGCAGATCTCGATGCTGGGCCGCATCGCCGGCATGTCGATGGCGGTTGGCGGCGCCTGCTCGACCTTCGGCATCACCCTCAAGCTGGCGCTGGATGCGATCCGCTCGGGCGAAGCCAAAGCGGTGGTCATCGGGGCCACCGACCCGCCGCCCAGCCCGCTGCTCGTCGGGGCGTTCTACAACGCGCGGGTGATCTCGGCCGACGCCCAGGTGTCGAAGCCGCTGACCGAGCTGCGCGGCACGCACATCGCCGGCGGCTCGGTGGTATGGATCGTCGGTGACTATGACTATCTGCGGGGCAAGGGCTTCACGCCGTTAGGGATGGAGCCTCTGGCCGTGGGCGTGACCTCCGATGCCGATCACATCATCACGCCGTCGAAGGAAGGCCCCACCGAATCGATGCGCATGGCGTTGGCGGGAGCCGACATCGACGGCAGTAACGTGGTGTCCTGGGATTTGCACGCTACCGCGACGCCCGGCGACTTCAACGAGGTCGAGATGGTGCGCGATCTGATGCCGCGAGATTTGCTGGTCACGGCGCGCAAGGGGACCTTCGGCCACGGTATGTCGGCCGGCGGTGGCTGGGAGTTGACCGCACAGTACCTCGGTTACGAGCGCGGCGAGATCTACCCGACGCCGTTGCGGCGCCAGGAGCTCAACGAGCAGATCGCCACAGTGCACGAGAAATTCGCTTTCGAGGCCGGCTGCTCCGCACCCCGCGGTGCCGTCGGCAAGCTGTCGATGGGGGTCGGCGGCATCAATGCGTGCGTCGTGTCACGGCCTCTTGGAGATGACGAGTCGGGTGGCTGACGGCCAACGCGAGCTGGTTCTCAACGAAGACGATGCCCAGGCAGTGGCCCTGGTGCGGGCGGTGGAAGAGATCGACCGCCCGGGCGAGCTCCTGACGGTCGCGGCACGGCGCGAAGCCACCGCGGCCGCTCGCGAGGCGGCCGGACCTGATGGTGATGCCGCGAGCTGGCTGGTCGCGCGGGCGCACCGGCTGGTCGCAGAGCTGGAGCGTGAGCTGTCGTTCCTACCCCGCTTTCGGCGTTGGACCAGTCCGGTCCGTGGCCTGGCCTGGCCGGCGGTGGTCCTCGCCGGAGTCATCGGCCTGGCAACCAACGCCCTGGGTCCGGAGCAGCGGATCAACGTGCTGGCGGTGCCGCTGCTCGGGCTGGTGGCTTGGAACCTGGTGGTTCTGGCGTTGTTGACGCTACGGTCTTGGCTGCCCTTCGGGGCTGCGGCTCTGGACTCCGATGCGCCGCGTTTCGTC
>JBCCGX010000459.1:0-7665 GCA_039029035.1 Acidobacteriota bacterium
CCTTCGGCCGAAGCCCAGGCGACGCTCGACACCATCGAGATCGCGACCAGGATCGCGGCTCTGAGCGCTCCCCACAGATCAGTTCTGGTCACCACTTGCTCCTTCGATTGCATGACGCCGTCGCTCCCTGACTGTGTCTTGCGCCAGACGGGTCTTGCGCCAGACGGGTCTTGTGCCAGACGGGTCTTGTGCCAGACGGTGACCACGTCAGACAGGCCCGCGTCCTCGCCCGAGGTCGAAGAGACCTCTATGATAGACAGCACAAACGCCAAAACCGTGTCCTGGGAAACACAGTGCAAATCATGCACCAACGCCCCGACGTTGTTGTCATCAGCCCACCGAGGAGCTCAGATGAGACCCCTATCGATCGCCACCCTCGTCGTTCTCTTGTTGTCGCCAGCCCTTCGGGCTCAGGCACCCTCGACCGATCTCTACGTTCTGCCGATCGACGGCACGTCGGTCGGCGCGCCCCAACGCCTCACCAACCGTGAGGGCTACGACAACCAGCCCAAGTTCCTCGCCGACGGCAGCGGCCTGGTCTACAGTGCCATCGGCGCCGATGGCACGACCGACATCCGCCTGCATGATCTGGTGTCGGGCGAGAGCGACGTCCTGGTCTCGACGCCGGAAAGCGAATACTCGCCAACGCCGATCCCGGGGCGAGCAGCGATCTCGGTGGTGCGCGACTATGGCGACCTGAAGCAGCAGCTGTGGGCCTTCCCCCTGGGTGGCGGCGAGCCCGAGCTGTTGCTGCCGGATGTGAATCCCGTCGGTTACCACGCCTGGGCCGACGAGGAGAGTCTGCTGCTCTTTGTCCTCGGCGACGAGGTGATGACGCTGCAGTCGGCCAAGATCGGGCCGGGGGCGGGCAAGATCCTCGGAGAGTCGCCGGGCCGCGCCCTGGCGAAGATGCCGGACAGCGCCGAGATGAGCTTCGTCGACAAGTCGCAGGAGCCCTGGCAACTGATGGCGCTCGATCTGGCCAGCGGCGACAAGCGGCCGCTGACCGCCACCGTCGAAGGCCGCGAGGACTATGCCTGGGCGCCAGACGGCGCTGCCTGGATGGGGGACGACAGTCGGCTCTATCGGTGGCACCCCAAAAGCGAAGGCTGGGAGCAGGTGGCGGACCTCGACAGCGCCGGCATTTACGGCATCACCCGACTCGCCTTCTCGCCGGATGGCCGGCAGCTGGCGGTGGTCGGCAACCGAGTGCCGGCCGACCTCACCGCGGCCTACCGCCGCGAAGCCGGCCAGATCCTCGGCGCGTCGTTGACTGATGTCGAAGGCTGGGAGAAGCTGAACTATCTCTCGACGGTGATCGGCCATCGCCTGAGCGGCTCGCCTGGCCTCGAGCGGGCGATCGACTGGGCGGTGGAGGGTATGCAGGCCGAGGGCCTGAGCGTGCGCAAGCAGTCGGTCATGGTGCCCCATTGGGTACGAGGTGAGGAGAGCGCCCGCATCGTCGCGCCGATCGAGCGGCCGATGCAGATCCTCGGCCTGGGCAACAGCGTCGGCACACCGGAAGGTGGCGTCACCGCGCCCGTGGTGGTGGTCGGCAGCTTCGAGGAACTGCACGCGCTGGGGCGCGAGAAGGTGGAGGGCAAGATCGTGCTCTACGCCGTCGAGTGGGAGGGCTATGGTCGGACGGTGCAGTTCAGGAGCCGCGGCCCATCGCAAGCCGCCGCCCTCGGTGCCGTCGCCGCCCTCACCCGCTCCGCCACGGCCTCCAGTCTGCAGACGCCCCACACCGGCGCTTTGCGCTATGCCGAAGAGCATCCCAAAATCCCAGCGGCCGCCGTCACGGTGGAAGACGCCGCCTGGATGCGCCGCATGGCGGAGCTCGGCCACGAGGTCACCGTCCACCTCGAGATGGGCGCCGAGATGCTGCCCGACGCCGAGTCGTTCAACGTCATCGCCGAGATCGTCGGCAGCGAGCGGCCGGAGGAAGTCGTCGTCATGGGCGGCCACTACGATTCCTGGGATGTCGGCGAGGGTGTACACGACGACGGCGCGGCCTGTATCGCCGCCTGGCAGGCCCTGCGTCTCATCGACCAGCTCGGCCTGCAGCCGCGCCGTACATTACGGGTGGTGCTGTGGACCAACGAGGAGAACGGCCTGCGCGGCGGCCGCGCCTACCGCGACGGCCTGAGCGACGAAGAGCTGGCCAACCACATTGCTGCGATCGAGATGGACGGCGGCAACGAGCGGCCGATCGGCTACGGCTTTGGTCTCGTCGGCGTCGACCCGGAGGCCGAGGAGCGCGATCCGGTCTACGAAGCCGCCCTTGCCAAGCTCGAGCAGATCGTCGAGCTCACCGCCGCCATCGACGCCAACACCATCCGCCGCGGCGGTGGCGGTGCCGACATCGGTCCCCTGATGCGCGATGGTGTCCCCGGCCTCGGCCTGCGCACCGTCGGCGAGCACTACTTCGACTGGCACCACACCCACGCCGACACCCTGGACAAGCTCGATCCGCAGAACTTCCGCCGCGCCATCGCGCTGCTCGGGGTCACCGGCTACGTACTAGCAGACATGCCCGAACGGTTGGTGCCGAGAGGAGCCACCACCCAGCCCGGTGAGGGCCCATGAGGGCGGCGCTCCGAGGTGTTCAGCCGGCCTTGTCGTCGTCGCAATCGACGAGGATCAGTATTCCAACTCAATAGAGATCGAAGATCAGAATCCGCGCGTCCAGCGGCCCGTTGCGAACCGGGATGCGGCGCTTGGGCTTGAGGCCGATCGGTTTGCCCAGGGTGTCGCCGCCGGCCAGCACCACGGCTCGCCAGCCTTTGAAGCGCTGCTTGAGGAGATCGCCCAGCCGCTTCCACTGCGCCGGTTCTTCGGCCAGCCGGGCGCCGTAGGCCGGATTGACCATGAACAGCCCTGGAGTGTTCGGAGGCTCCATCTCGAAGGCGTCGCCGCGCCGGACCCGGGCGCGGTCGTCGAGGTCGGCTCGGGTGAGGTTGGCGTGGGCGGCGCGCACCGCGTCGGCCGAGCGATCGCGACCGATGAGCTCGACGTCCTCTCCAGGCGTGGGAATCGGCTCGCGGCGGACTGCGGCGAAGGCCTTTTCATCATAGCTTGGGAAGCGTTGGAAGGCCCAACCGGGTGCGGCTGCGCCGGCGTCTCGCGCCTCGCCCTGGCTCTTGGCGCGAAGCCAGCCGGGTGCCCGGCCGAGGGCGATGTCGGCCGCTTCGATCAGCAGCGTACCCGAGCCACACATCGGGTCCACCACCGGTCCGCGGCCATCCCAGCCGCTGGCCAGCACACAGGCCGCCGCCAACTGCTCGCGCATCGGCGCCTGGGAGGTCACCACCCGGTAGCCGCGGCGATCGAGGGAGGTGCCGGAGGTGTCGAGCGTTAGGGTGGCTCGATCGTGGTGCAACCTGAGCCGCAGGGGCAGGTCCGGCCGGTCGCGCTCGATCGACGAGCGCCGCTGGTAGCGGTCACGCTGACCGTCGACCAGGCCGTCTTTCACCTTGAGCGCCGCCCAGCGCAAGTCGCGGATCCGCGAAGCGCTGGTGGTGGCGCGGATCGAGAAGGTGCGCTCAGGCAGTAGCAGGGCGCCGACGTCGATCCCCTCTCGCTTCTGCCGCGAGCGACCGCGAATCAGCGCCCGGGCTCCGGCCGCCAGGGCGTCGCCATCGCCACCGTCCCATCGGCCGAGCTCCACCAGCACGCGGTTGGCCGTCCGCAAGCGCCAGTTGGCGCGCCAACAATCCGCCCACTGGCCGCGAAACGACACCGCCCCGCGCTGGCGTTGGATGGCGCGCGCGCCGAGGGCGGCGAGCTCGTCAGCGAGAAGTTCTTCCAGACCGAGGCCGCAAGTGGCGATGAGATTCAGAGCCATGGAGGGATGGTACACGCCGGGGGCCTCGAATGCTCGCACTGCAGCCGAGGTCGGCCAGCGCTAGCCCCACAGCGGGGCTTCGTACACGCCTTCGGCGACACGATCGGCGATGCGTGCCCGCACCCATTCGATGTCGCTGCCGGCGGTGATACCACACCAACGGCTGGCGGTCTCGAGGACGCGGACCTCAGCTTGCCGGCGATCGATCAGCTCACCGATGGTCACCGGCAAGAGGAGTTCGGCCTCGGGGCTGGGTCGTTGACTGAGAAAGCGCTCGAATCGATCGGCCAGATGATCGTAAACCGGCTTCGAGAAGGCCCAGAGGTTCATCGACACCGGGGTTGCGCCGTCGATCGTCACCAGATCGTCGCCGTCGTTCCAGCAGGCTCCGCGCGGGTGGCGCCGCATGGCGCTGATCTCGTCGATCGAACAGAGCCGACCCTGCGAGACTCGCAGCACACTGCGCGACACCGCACCACTCGGAGGTAGGGTGGCGTCGGCCCGGTAGCCGACCAGCCCCCAAGTGGGCGTCGACGAGGGCTGTAGCGCATCGAGGAAACGACCGCTCGTCGCCAGGGCCCGGCGACCGTAGAGGTCGTCGGCGTTGGCAACGGCGAAGCGATCGCTCACCACCGCTCGGCTGGCAAGCACCGCATGGACCGTACCCCAGGGCTTGCGCCGCGGCTCGGCATTCGGGTCGGCCGACGGCGGTGGTTCCTGCAAAGCGTATTCGACCTCGATGCGGCGACCAAAGCCGCGTTCGACATGGGCGCGAACGGGCACCTCGATGGCGCGCCGAATCACCAGCACGACGCGATCGAACCCGGCCTCGATCGCGTCACGAACGATATAGTCCATGATCGCTTCACCGTGACGGCCGACCGGTGCCAGCTGCTTGAGGCCACCGAAACGCTGGCCCATCCCGGCGGCGAGGATCACCAAATCTTTGCTCATCTTCGAGGCGTGCCTCCTGTCTCGACGAGGCCGGCACGGATCGCGGGGCCGGTCTCGAGAACCGCGCCAGCGAGACCGAGCTGGCGCAGGGTCGATTCGATGGCCTGGCGCAGCGCCGGTACAGCATCACGCCGCGCAAGCGTCACGGTGCAACCGCCGAAACCGGCACCCGTAAGGCGGGAGCCGAACACGCCATCGACCGCCAGTGCGGTGTCGACGAGTTGGTCGAGCTCCGGCGAGCTGACTTCGTAGAGGTCGCGCAGGCTGCGGTGCGATGCCGTCATCAGACCACCGAGACGATCGAGCGCCGCGGTCCTTAAGCAGCCTTCGGCCGCCTCCACGCGGCGGTTCTCCGCCACGACATGCCGGCATCGCCGCGCGACCTCAGGCGGCAGTCGATGTTCGTGCTGCGACAGCACCTCGTCATCGATCTCGCGCAGGGATCGGATCGGCCCCAGGCTGCGCGACAGGATCTCGACGGCGACCTCGCACTCGCGACGCCGCTGGTTGAATGCGGACGCCGCCAGCTGCCGCCGGACGCCACTGTCGACGATGACCAGCGCGTGCTCGTCGAGCGGTAAGGGAACCTGACGGTAGGCGAGATCGCGACAATCGAGCAGTAGCGCGTGCCCGGGCAAGCCGAGGCGACTCGCCATCTGATCCATGATGCCGCAACGCACCCCTGCCCACCGATGTTCGACTCGATGGCATAGGCGCGCTGCCGCCATCGGGTCGAGGGCGAAGCCGAATACGGCTTCCAGGGCCAGCAAGGTTGCGACTTCGAGTGCTGCCGACGAGCTCAGACCGGCACCTCGCGGTACCGTGCCGCGGATGGCGAGGTCGACGGCCGAATCGACCGAGCCGAGAGCCCTCAGCTCTTCCACTACGCCGAGCACATAGGGCACCCAGGGGGGCGAGCGATCAAGTCGCTCGGAGGCGGGGCCATCCGAGGCACGTTCAGCGCCGAGCTCGGTCTCGAAGGACTGATCGAAATCGACCGCGAACAGGCGGACAGCGCGTCCGGAGCCTGCTCGCGCAGCGACCTCGACGTAGCGGTCGATCGGCGTCGGCATGACGAAGCCCTGGTTATAGTCGGTGTGCTCGCCGATCAGGTTGACCCGTCCGGGCGCCCGTGCCACCACGGCCGGCGGACCGCTACCGAAACGCTGCGCCAGCGCGTTGACGAGGCCGTTCACCAGAACAAGTGGTAGAGCGCGGCGGTGGCGGCAATAATCGCGGCGCCGGCGATCCAGGCCCCGCGGCTCGGTGTGGTGTCGAAATCCTTCGGCTCAGGAAACGTCGGTGCTTCGCGCAGAGGTCGAACAAGCGTCACGGCAGTCATCCAGACGATCAGCACGAGGAAGGTGATCGCCATATGGTGCAGAAAGGCGACCTCCGGCAGCCACCAGAGGAGCGAGCCGTAGACCGGTAGCCCGAGAACGAGAGCGCCGACCGCCGCCGCGGAAGGCACCCGGCGCCAGAGCAAGCCGAGGACGAAGACGGCGACGATTCCCGGCGAAATGAAGCCCCAGAATTTCTGGATGTAGATGAACACGCTGTCGGCCGAGGCGACCACCGGCGCCCACAGGCAGCCACCGAAGGCGAGCACCGCCGTGGCGGTTCGGCCGACGACGATCTGCCGCTCGGCACTGGCGTCTCGACGGATGTGGCGCGTGTAGAGGTCCATGGTGAAGATCGTGGCGGCCGAGTTGAGCAGGGAGTCGAGGGTGCTCATCACCGCGCCGAAGAGCGCCGCGAACATGATGCCCGCCAGCCCGGCGGGCAACAGCTCGCGGATGAGCACCGGATAAGCCTGGTCGGCATGGGTGATCTGGTCGGCGAAGAGCTCGGCGGCCATGATGCCGGGGAAGACGATGATGAACGGAATCACCAGCTTGATCGCTGCCGCCAGCAAGATGCCGCGTTGGCCGTCACGCAGATTGCGCGCCGCCAGGGTCCGTTGAGTGATGAACTGGTTGAGCCCCCAATAGAAGAGATTCGGAATCCACAAGCCACCGATGAAGACCGCGACCCATGGCATCTCGGGATGATCCGCCGGCAAGACGGTGTGCAGGCGATCACCGCTGCTTTCGAGAAAGGCAGCCACTCCGCCGATGCGATCAAGGGCCAGCACGGTGACCAGAACACCGCCGACCAACAGCGCAATGCCCTGGATGAGATCGGACCAGACGACGGCGCGCAGACCGCCATAAATCGTATAGACGCCGGCCAGCAGCCCGATCAGCCAGATGCCGAGAGTGGTGTCGAGGCCGAAGATTGCCTCGAGGGCGAGGGCCCCCGAATAGAGGACGGTGGCAAGGGCGACGAAGACGTAGGCCAGCATCATGTAGACCGACATCAGGGTCCGTGCCGTCGGCCCGTAGCGATACTCGAGGAACTCCGGTATGGTGTAGATTCCGGCGCGCAAAAAGCGAGGAAGAAAGAAGAGAGCGACGATGACCAGCGTCACCGCTGCCATCCACTCGTAGCTGGCGATCGCCAGGCCGAGGTCATAGCCGCGGCCGGCCTGGCCGACGAAGTGCTCGGTCGAGATGTTCGACGCGATGAGAGAAAAGCCGATCAGCCACCAGGGCAAGGAGCGCCCGGCAAGAAAATAGTCGCGGCCGGTCTTCTGGTGCCGCGAAGCGACCAGCGAGATCGAAACGACGAAAGCGATGAATGCGACGAAAGTGAGGTAGTCGGCCCAGTGCAGCGTCATGGTCAGATTCTCGTGGGTTGGCGAGCCCGTTCCGGGCTCTTGGAGGCGGAGCGACGGATCGGACGACTGAGGCGAGGCCGGTGGTTGGCCATTGTACAGCGCCCGAGCTCAGCGCTGCGGAGGCTTCTCTGGCGTCTACCGATCG
>JBCCGX010000460.1:0-7656 GCA_039029035.1 Acidobacteriota bacterium
CGGCAGCCGCACCAGGTGGATGTTGGGTCGGCCGATCAGTCGAGGGTCCGGCTCCTTGTGCCGGCTGAGGAACAGGCTGGCGGTGAAGCGTTGGGGATCGAGCCGGCTGGCAATCTCTTTCGCGGTGAGGCTCTGGGAGGTGTACGTGTCCCGGTTGGCCCAGCAGTTGAAGAGGATCCGAATCGGCGAGGCGTCGCGATCAAGCATGCTGATCGCTGGGCGGCTCGATCTTTCGCAGAGTCTGTACGAGGGGCGTCTCGGGCGCCTGCAGGTGTCGGCGTCCAAACTCTTGGCACCTATCCCTGAGCGTACGAAAAGCCTCGTCGGTGCTCGACAAACGGCGTAACAAGCGCCAAAGCTCCTCGACGCTCGCGACTTTCTCAGCTGCATCGAGAGCGAGAAGATCAACTCCGGGGTACGTGAAGCTCGCCGAATCGAGGTAAACGAGCGGCTTCCCGGTCATTGCGGCTTCGACCGCAACGCTGCCGTAGTGGTCGCAGAGTACGACGACCCAGGCCTCTTCGAGGAGAGAGGTGAGCCCAGCGGTCGCCGGAAAGACTTCAAGAGGGGAGCTATCGAGGTGTTCGCGGATCAGCGGCACGACGTCGTAACGAGGGTGGGACTTGATGACCAACTGCAAGTCGTCGAGATCTGCGGGCGGTTGCAGAAGAGCCCTCAGTGACTCGACGAACGCGCCGGTATCGACGATCGGGAGCAGCAGCCCATCGGTCGTCGGCGAGGACGTGAGCAGGGCGACGACACGTCGGCGTCGAGCCGCGGTCCGGGAGGGCTTTTCGGGGCGGTACGACAGGGCGTTGGCAGCGTCGGCGCAGAAGACGACGCGTTCGTCATCAGGAAAAGAACGCGAGAAGTTGGCGCGCTCGAAGCGACTGCGACAGGCCAGATAGGTGCTGGCGACCGGTGTGTGGTCCCCCGGGACATAGGTGTGCGGCAGGGCCAAGGTCGTCAATCCGAGGGCCTTGGCGATGTGCCACGGGAACGCGGAGGAGGCATTGAATGCGGCGGAGCCGAGAACGAGCGACGGTTTGGCGGCCTCGAGGGACTGCTTCAACGCTCGCCCCCATTGGGCGAGACGAGGCATCGTGTAGGTAAAGAGGGCGCGGAAGTGGGCGTCGAGGGCATCGGCCGTGAGCCCAGGGCAATCGTGGTGCAGCGACAGCTCCTCACGATCCCTTTGACGCCACCAATCGAGTCGGCCAGCAAAGCTCTCTGCGATGTCGCGGTCGACCGTTTGCGGATACGGAAGGCTCGAGATGGATAGGCCCTGGTCGGAAGCCCACCTCTGCAGGTCGTCGGTGGCCGGGCCCAGGTACCAAAGCTGCAAGCGTGCGCCGTAGGCTTGGTGAATCCGTGCGAGTGGCTCGGTGAAACGCTGCCACTCCGTCGTGGCGAAGATGGCAATGATCGGTCGTTGGGTCGAAGCCGTCGGAAGGCGCGCCACGCGAGCCCGCAGGCGTCGTCCAAAGCGCGAAAGACGGTCGCGGGCGTTGGCGAATCGGGAGCTGATCTTCGGTCGCGATGTATCCCAGACTTCGATGAGGTGGCCGAGCCGCACGCGCAGCGTCTGTAGAAAGGCATGGAACGCCAGATGGGGCGGGTAGGCCGAGTTGCCGATCCAAACGACGCGTTCGAATCGCCGTGCAGCGATGACTTCGGCCATTGCCTGGCCCAGCATCAAGTCGCGGAAGTAGAACAGCTGAGAATCTGACAACAACAGTCGATTCCAATCGACGCCGTCGATCCGTGCCGGCCCCGAGGGCGGCGCGGCGAAAGCCGCGAGCAGCTGATGGGCCTGGCGAGCCAAGGCACACAGACGCTCGTAGGGGATGAGTGTCTCGAGCGAGGCGACCTGGGCGCTGGCCGAGTAGCGCGCCAGTCCTTCCACCGTCAGCGGGAGAAGGACGTCGTCGGAGGAGAGTTGGTGCAGAAGCGAAGTCGGCCCGGCGGTCGGCCGCGGGAGAAGGATCAGCCGGCTCACGGGTTGGCGAGTCGACTCTTCTCGGCCAGGGCGCGAAGCGCCTCGAGCACCCGATCCTGATCGTGTTCTTCGAGACCCACCGAGCAGGGCAAGCTCAAAGCCTGGTCGTACAGTCGATCCGCCACCGGGCAGCTCTCGACCACCGCGTCTTTGGTGTGTGCAGGGCTGCGATGCATGGGCTGCCACAGAGGGCGTGATTGGATACCGAGCTCTTCGAGCTCGTTCATCGCCGCGCGCCGGTCGAGCCCGAAGGCCGACGAGTCGATGAGCACGGTGTACATCCAAAACGAAGACTCGGCCCAGGGTGCTTCAGGCATCGGTGTGATGCCGGCCAACGGTTGTAGGTAGCGGGCATAGCGCGCTGCCAAGTGCCGTTTGTGCTCGACGTAGCTCTCCAACTGTTCGAGCTGGGCACAACCCATGGCGCTTTGTAGGTTAGTCAAACGGTAGTTGTAGCCCACTTGGCCATGGATGTACTCCCTCGGATCATCCTTGGCCTGGGTGGTCAGGTACTTGGCCTTGCGCGCGACCTCTTCGTCATCGGTGACGAGCATGCCACCGCCGCCGGTCGTGATGATCTTGTTACCGTTGAAGCTCAGGCAGCCGATGTCGCCCCGCGATCCCAGGGCTCGTCCTCGGTAGCGCGCGCCGAGCCCTTCGGCGGCGTCCTCGATCACCGGGAGCTCATACCTCTCGGCGGCTTCGAGGATCGGATCCAGGTCGCAGGGGTGACCGAGAATATGAACCGGCAGGAGGGCCTTGACCCGGCGACCGGTTGCCTTGTCGATCAAAGCACCGCGTCGCCAGTGGCAGCGCTGGTCGAGGAAATCGATGATCTGCTGCGGATCGATCTGCCAGGTGTCGGGCTCGGCATCGATCAAGACCGGCACCGCGCCGCAGTAGCGAATCGCGTTGGCTGGGGCGATGAACGTCAGAGTCGACGTTACCACCTCGTCGCCGGGCTCGACACCAGCCAACTGCAGCGCCACGTGCAGCGCCGCGGTGCCGTTCACTGTCGCGACGGCGAAGCGGCGTTCGGTGACCTCGGCTGCCGCCGCTTCGAAACGGTCGACGAAGGCGCCGACGGAAGACACCCAATTGGTATCTAGACATTCCTTGACGTAGTCCCACTCCTTGCCGCGGATCTCCGGCACACTGAGCGGGATGAAGTCGCCTCGAGCCCTGCGGGAGCCGTCGATAACGGACATCGTAGGTCTGTGGTGCTACTCGGGTCTGGGGTGTTACTCGGGTGTCTGGCGCTACTCGGGGCGGGGGTGCTCGCGATACCAGGCAAGGGTTTGACGCAAGCCTTCGTCGAGAGAGACCTGCGGCTCATAGCCAAGCACCCGCCGTGCCTTAGTGACATCCGGACAGCGCCGGCTGATGGGATCGTTGGCGGCTGGCTTTGCTGCGAGGGCGTTGTCGAGTCCCAGGTGGTCCAGAACGCGATGAGCCAGATCTTCGATCGGGACCTCTTCCGTGTCGTTGCCGACGTTGAAAGTCTCACCGTTGGCTTCTGGCCACCGCATTGCCCTGACCGTCGCCTCGACGGCGTCGTCGACGAAGCAGAAAGCGCGACGGTGGTGGGGCGAGTAGACGGTCAGGGGACTCTCGCCGCCAGCGGCCCGTTCCGCAAGCTGTGGAATCACGTGTTTCCAGCCCATCCGAGGTCCGTAGACGTTGTGGTAGCGCAGCAGGGCGAAGGGTTTGTCATGGGCTCTGCAAGTCTGGGTGATGGCCAGCTCGCCGAAGATCTTGCTGCCGGCATACGAGGCGCGCGGGTTCTTCAGATCGGTCAGCGCCAGCGGCACCTCCTCGGGAGTCGGGATCGGCAGAGGATGAAAGTCTTGGGTCCAAGCGTAGGCCTCGCTGGTCGAGCTGAAGACCAGTTTCTCGCCACCACCACGGCAGAGCCAATCGAGGAGGAGGAGAGTCGCCAGACCGCCGACACGGATCACCTCGGCGGGTCGCTCCAAGACGTGCTCGACGCCGATGATCGCTGCCAGATGATAGACCTCGTGGTAGGGCGGCTGCAGCCGAGTCAAGGTCTCGGGATCGGTGAGATCGCCCTCGATCAGGTGCACATTGGGCTGCCCGATGAGCGCTTCCATCTCGGCGTCGCGTCGCCCGCGGACGAGGTTGTCGACTAGATCGATCGTGCTATCCGCCTCGGCCGCCAAGCGGCGGGCCAGGTGATAACCGAGAAACCCAGCCCCACCCGTGATCAGGATTCTTCGACCGTCGCTCATGGCAGATGGTATCCGCGCTTGCGCCAGTGGCCTTTGCCGACCCCCAGCACTCTAGAGCCCCGTTGATGCAAGCGTTCGGCGGCTGTGTCGTCGAGGACGTTTTGGGCATCGACGAGAAACGGCGGCTCGCCGGTGGTTCCCGCAAGGACCAAGGGGTCGAGATCCAGATAGGCACGATGGGGCACCGCCAAGACGATACCGTCGGCCCGATCGATGGCAGCACAGAAGTCGCTCTCCAGAGGAAGCTCGGGCCGTTCCGACCAGGTCTCGACACAAGGGTCGTGCAGGCGCGGCGAAGCGCCAGCAGCGAGCAGCGCATCAATCAGTGTCTCGGACGGCGAGTTACGCAGATCCGCCACGTCCGGCAGGTAGGCGATGCCGCAGACCAGGATCGTCTTGCCTTTGAAATTGCCGCCTGCCAGCTCGCTGACCAGGTCGAAGGTATGCAGCGGCATGTCGCGGTTGATGCTCAGAGCTTCGAGGGTCATCCCGAGCTCATGGCCGGTCTCGAAGAGGTGAATGGAAGACCACTGGGCGAGTAGGGCGTCCTTGGGTAGGCAGTAGCCGCCGACGCCGAAGCCTGGTAGGCGGATGTTGTCGTGGGTTCCGCGCCGTACCCGGATCGAGTCGATCACTTCGAAGAGGTTGATGCCGAGCTTCTCGGCCAACAGAGTCCACTCGTGAATGAATGCGATGTTGACCGCGCGATAAGAGTTTTCCAGCAGCTTGGCCATCTCGCTGGCCGCCGGGCTCTCGAGCTCCGTGAGAGGGTGGCTGTCGGTATCGACGAACGAGCCGAGGAATTGCCGCGCCCTGTCGGCCGACTCGGTATCCGCAGCGGCGAAGCTGCGCCAGAAGCGGCGGATCGAATCGACGTAGCGCGGCCCTGGCATGACCCTCTCGTAGGCGTGGGCGAGATAAAGCGGTGAGTCGATCCCGCGCTGCTGGCGCTCCTCGCGCAGGAGCGGTGCCACGATGCGCTCGGTCGTGCCGATTGGGAGCGTTGTCTCGAGCACGACGAGCGCCTCTGGCCGCATGTGGCGACCGATGGCCCGAATTGCCTCGCGGAACGGATCGAGGCGCAGCTCGATCGATCGGGCGTCATGCTCGCTAGCGTCGGTGACGTCGAGGGGGACATCGACTATGACGACATCGGCCAAGGAGTAGGCCGGCTGCCATGCCGTCGCCACCAAGTTGTGCTGTTCGAGCGCCGCGTGTCGGGTCAGCTGGCCGAGCTCGGGGTCCGGTGAGTCGATCGGCGTCGAACCTTCGTTGATTCGCGCGATCTTCCAGTAGCTGTCCGGTCGTGGCAGGTCCAGGCCGATAACGAAGAACCGTGGCAGGCCGTCGTCGTCTTCCGCCGCAGCGAGTACCGCGGCGACCGCGGCGCCGACGAACCCCAGTCCCTGCACCAGAACCACGCGACGGCCGGCGGCCCGCGCCTGCTCCGCCTGTTGGCTCAGGCCTCGGCCGCTCGCCTCGAGTTCTTCCGACGTCGGGATCGGCCAGGAGCGACCGTCCGGCGCTTGCGATTCGGTGCGCTTGACCGAGAGCGTGGTGCTCACGCCGACGAGGCTCCCTCGCTGGTCTTGTCGACCTGGATCAGGTGCCAGGGCAGCAGGATACAGCCACCGTTGACCTGCCAGCGGCCGATGAGCTGGGTGGTATTACCCGGAGCGTCGTCTCGCGCGGCGTCCTGTGCCAGGCACTTCTCGTCGAATTGCTCGTCCGGTGTGAAGCTTCGACCGGCGACATCGGGCATGCGATCGAGCAGCTTGTCGAACCAGGACTGAGCGAAAATGTTGTAGTAGGCGAAGTTGCGCGGCTCGCCCGACGGTAGAAACTCGTCGGCCGCCGCGGAGCCCTCGAACAGCTCACCGTGGGTCTCGGGAGTGAAGACCTCCATGATGCGGAACGACCGCTCGCCGACCAAGGTGCGAACCACCGTGTGCCGGCGGCTGACGCGGACCAGCTCGCGCAGCGGAACTTGCACCGAAGGTAGGTGCAGAAAGACGTTGCAACAGATCACCAGATCGAAGGAGCGGTCGTCGAACGGAAGCGAGTAGAGATCGCCCTGTTCGAAACGTACGTCAGGGGTGTCTTCCCAAGCCTGGCGCGCCAGCTCGACGTAGCCCTCGGTGGCATCGACGCCGGTGTAGGAGAACGGCACGTCGAGCTCCCGCCGCAGGCTGCGTAGGTAGTGGCCGGCGCCACAGCCGGCGTCAAGGATGTGATCGCCGGGACGGATCAGATCTTTGACTCGCAAGGCCACTGCCTTGGCGCACTCCATCTCGGGCAGATCGCCGGTGGCGCGGCGAGCCAGGGTCTGGCCGTAGTCTTCAGCGCGGTCCCAGACACGCCAGTTGTCTTGCGCGGTGTCTTGCTCAGCGGCTTGGGTCATGTGAGCTCCTCGTTCAATGGCTCTTCTCTTCACTGGCGATGCGTAGGGCTTTCTCGTAGTCGGCACGCTGTCCGACGTCGAGCCAGGATTCGCGGATCGGGAAGCTCACGACAGGCCGCCCTTCGGCGAGCAGCCGGCGGATCAGATCCGGCATGTCGCAGGCATCGCCTCTCGGGATACGGCGGAACACCGAGGGCGCGATCAGGTAGAGGCCGGCGTTGATGAAGCAGCGCACGAGGGGCTTCTCCGAGATGTCGGTGATCCTCGAACCCTCGGTCTCGACCGTGCCGTAGGGCACTGTGAGCTCGTATTCCTTGACCGCGACGGTCATGTCGGCTTTGTGATCCATGTGGTAGTGCAGCAGAGCCCGGGGATCGACGTCGGTCAGGATGTCGCCGTTGATGACCAGCAGTGGATGATCGAGATCCTCCAGCAAGCCGAGGGCGCCCGCCGTCCCCAGAGGCTCGGTCTCCCGGATGTAGCGAATATCCACCCCGAACTCCTCGCCATCGGCGAAGTGGTCTTCGATGACTTCACCGCGATAATGCGTTGCCAGGTGGACGTCGCGAATGCCGCTGTGGCGGAGCTTCTCGATGATCAGCTCGAGCAGCGGGCGGCCGCCGACCGGCAGCATGGGCTTGGGCAACGTATCGGTCAACGGTCGCAGGCGTTTGCCGTAGCCGCCCGCCATGATCATGGCGCTGGCACTGAGCTCCGATTCCTCGGGCACCAGATCCGTCAGCTCGAGCAGGTCGACCACGCAGTTCGTGTCGTCGACGATCGGGATGTGGCGTAGACCCCGTTGGCGCATCAAGTGCAGTACTTCGTCATTTGACGTGCCTACCGGGACGGTCGTTGGCCGTGCTCCCTCGAGCTGCTCGAGCAAAGCGGAGACTGGCGACTCGGTGTCGAGATTGGCCAGAATCGCCCGCCGGACGTCGCCATCCGTGACCGTGTTGAGCAGGCGGCGGGCCGAGTCGACGACGAGAGCGATGCCGCGCCCACAG
>JBCCGX010000461.1:0-7643 GCA_039029035.1 Acidobacteriota bacterium
CCGTTCCGGGGTGATGAAGCCGCCGACCCGGTCGAACCCGATGCGTACCAGATCACGGATCGCCGCCTCGACCTGGGCTTCGTCGATCACCAGGACGACGGCTTCCTCGGGCCGGACGTAGGAGCCGACAATCGTCGGGAAGCTGCGGTCGTAGGGCGCATACAGCGAGCCTGCGAGATGAGCGTCCATGAAGGCTGTGCGGTCGAGACGGGTATCGACCACGACGGCTTCGTCGTCCGCCAGGGCTTGCTGCAGTTCTTCGATCTCGAGAGGTCTCGGCTTGGGCAGCTCACCAAGCACCGGCGCGCCTTCCTTGTTGAGCCGCTTCATGGTGGCGAAGTAGAGCGGCGGCTCGGGCTGGCCGCCGAGGATCGATTCGACGAAAGCCTCTTCGCCTCGGCGGGCAGCGTCGATAGCGGCGTTGTGGCGCTTCTCGTAGCCCACTGTCGATGACGGTACCGCGCCGAGCGCCTTGCCACAGGCGCTGCCGGCACCGTGCGCCGGCCACACCTGAACGTAGTCCGGCAGGGCTAGGAAGCGCTCGATGCTGCGGTACAAGCGGCGCGCGGAAGGATCCATCTGCCCCGCGACTCCTGCGGCCGATTCCAGCAAATCCGGTCGGCCCAAATCACCGACGAAGACGAAGTCCCCGCTGGCGATCCCGATCGGCTCGTCGGCGCCGCCGCCGCGGTCGGTGACGATGAAGCTGAGATGCTCGGGCGTATGTCCCGGCGTGTGCAGCGCTTGGATTTCGATCCCGCCGACGGTGAAGCGATCGCCGTCGCGCAGCAGACGGACGTCGTAGTCGCCCTGGCTCGTCCATTCGTACTGCCAGTCGGGGCCGCCTTCGGCGGAGAGGTAAAGCTTGGTGCCGTGGGTTTCGGCCAACTCCCGGGCACCCGACAGAAAATCCGCGTGGATGTGGGTCTCGGCCACCGCGGTCAGGTGCAGGTCTTCCTCGCGGGCAATTTCGACATAGCGATCGATATCTCTTTCGGGATCGATGATCAGCGCCTCACCTGTCCGCTGGCAGCCGATCAGATAGGCGTATTGAGCCAGCTTGGGGTCTCCGATTTGACGTAACAACATGCGCTTCTCCTTCCGTTCTCGCGCGGCCACCGCGACATCCGTCGGTCTCGGTGCCCGAGGCCCTGGAGTGGGCCTCCCTCGCTATTTGAGAGACACGGGACAGGGGGTAGGTTCCGGGAACTCTATCGACCGGGGCCGGCGCCTGCCGAACCGGGCGTCAACTCAAATCGGCGCCGGCACAGCTCTTCGGGTTCGTCTGCAGCATCCCCAAGACCGGATCGTCACTCGGTTTCCGAAGCCTCTGGCGCCGCGGCGGCACTACCGGAGAAGCGGTGTACCATGTCTTCGGCCTCCCGGGCGATTCGTTGCATCTGCTCCGCGCCGCGGTCGACCAAGGCTTCCGCTTCGCGGATCGCCTCGTTGAATCGGGGCTCGCCCGTCTCGAGGAGGCCTGCCATGGCCACGCTGATCGCTGTGATGCTCAAGGTCTGCAACTGTCGCAGGTGGTCGACCGCGTCTTGAATCGCGATGACCGCCGCCTGGGCGACCGCCTTGTCGACCAGGGAGCCGTGGTCGGCTTGAGTCTGCAGCCTGGCCGTTGCCTCGTGCCCGGCGGCTTCGGCCTCGGCGGCCCGTGCAGACGCCTCGGGGTTCGAGCGGGTGCCCTCCGGCTCCTTTGTCCCTGCGGGCTGTCCCTTCAACAAGCGAGCACAGGCTGCCGCCTGGGCTCCGGTCTGCAAGATTCGGTCATTCTGCTGCGCCGCCACGGCGTTATAGAAGCCGAGGCCCAGGGCATGGCCCAGGGCTGTATCGACCATCGTGTCGACCGTCGCCGAATCGTCGAAGCTCGGCGTTGCCGGTGCCTCCTGGGGTACCTGAGGCGAGGTGTCTGTGCTCACGTTGTCTCCTGGTGGGATTGACGCGAAGCCTCCATGTGCTTCAAGGCGATGGCCGGGTCCAACCCGGCGGCGCGGTAGATCTTCGCTACGCCGGCTTCGGTGGTCGCTTCGTGCAATCGGCGCCCCTCTGCATGCGCCTTGGCGGCGTTCGCAGCGGCGTCCGAAAGTGCCTGGACCGTCGCCTTGTGGAGGAGGCTCGTCCCTGCGGCGGACGGACTCGGGTTGCCGACCGGTACCTCTCGGTCCCGGGACGGTCTAGCTTGGGCATCCCCACCCTGATCCCGCTCGTCGGGCCTGCTCATGTCAACTTCCGAGGATTTCTTTGGTCGCGGCGCCGGCGCTCGCCGTGTCGATGCTGTAGAGGGTGACCAGACCTTGGGTGGTCGCGGCCTGGGCGGTGATATTGGCCTGCTGCTGGCCCGAGGTCGCGTTGTGGGCCGCGTTGGCCAAAGCCTGGCTGGTGGCGATGTACAAGTTGCCCATCGCCGTCGCTGGGGCAGCGCCGACGATTCCCTGGTTGCTCTGAGTGATCGAATCGGTGATCTGATCGTTGACTGCGGTGGGAAGAGCCATTGCTGATCTCCATTCATCGGCCTGGGTTGTGCTCGTGCGGGGCGAGAGGCGAACCTACCATAGCTTTGACGGGTAGGTTTGGCGTCGGCGATGGCTCAAAACGAAAGAGCCCGGCCGAAGCCGGGCCCCTTGACAGACGTCTTGAACTCGTAGGCTCAGCGAGATGTTTCGAGGCGTTCCAGCCGCTGGCTGAGCTCGCCGATCTTGGCGTTGAGCTGCTCGATGTAGATGTGGGCCTTCTCGAGCTCGTTCAACATACCGCCGGTCTTCTCCGACAGGTTCCAATCGCCGTTCTCCACTGTCGGACCGACGGCGGGAAGGTAGCTGTTCTTCCACATCGACTCCGCGTGGTCCTCGATCGACTCGAGCTTGTAGCCCGGCTGGAAGACCTTGTCGCAACCTCCGCCGCAGGTGTTGCCGGCGGTGGTGAGGGTGCCGTTGGTGGTCAGGTTGCCGTTGGCGTCCAGGGTGGCCAACACCTGGGACCCCTTGCGGAAGGTGATGTTGCCGGCCGGGTCGATTTCGAGCTCTTTGCCGCCCGTGTTGCCTTGGCTGACGATGAACCCGCCGCTGCTGTTGGTGCCGACGTTCCAGCGCACGGCAGCCGTGCTGTGCTCGAAGGCCACGTGGGGGTTGCCGTCGGCCACGATGTGCAGGGGACGCCGCGGGTCGGTCGTCCCGAGGCCGATGTAGCCCTGGTCGGTGACCACCATGTCGTCGGCGTCGGTCGCGGGAGCGTTCTCGAGGTGCAAGCGACCGACAGGGTTCGAGGTGCCGAGGGCGACGCTGCCGTCAGCCATGATCCGCAGAGAGTCCCTCGGCGCGCCGGGCTCGATAACGAAGGGCAGCAAGTTAGCCGTGACGTCGCGGACGAAGAAGTTCGTCTCGTTGCCGGCAACGTCCCAGATCTGGGCGGCGAAGCCGCTCGAGCCATCCTGCTCCAGGCGGAGGCCTGGTGTGTTGCCCTCGAGTAAGTGCAGACTCCTCGCCGGGGTGGCGGTGCCCAAGCCGACTTGTCCCGCATCGTCGACATAGATGGCGTTGTCCCGGGCGCCGGCCTCGATCAGAAACGGGGTCTGATCCGCGGTGTCGTCAACGATCGCGAAGTAGTTGGCGCCGCCGTTGGAGGGACTGTTGATGTGGATCTGCCAGTCGTTGCTCGGGAAGGTCGGTTCCTCGCTGGTGTCGATGAAACCGATGCGGAGGTTGTTCTCCTTGAAGCGCAGGGTGTCGAAGCCGAAGCTCTCCAGGGAGGTGCAGTCGAAACCGATGCAAGCCGAGCCTTTGACGCTCAGATCGTCTTCGATCTGTTGGACTTTGGTCAGGCTGAGGGTGTCGCGATCGCCAGCAGTGGTGGTAGGTACCACGAAGGCACCCTGAGCAATGCTGAACGAGCCCGACTCGGTCGTACCCTGCGCCACCGCCCGCTTGCCTTGGTGGAACGCCTGCCGATCCCCATCGGTGATCTCCGGGGCGCCCACCAATTGCCAGGTGTAGCTGCCATCGGAAAGGATTTCACCGTCGGCATCGATGAGCCCGAGACTGGCGGGCTCACCGGTGTCGAAAACGTAGCGCTCGACCTGGCCACCGCCGGAGACGGTGAGGGTGTAGCGGAGGGCAGGATCAGCATCCCAGTGGATCGCGGAGCTACCGATCTGGGCATCGGCCAGGACGGAGGAGGCGGCCCCGGCGAGTAGCAACGAGGAGATGGCGGTGCGACGGACGAGGGTTCGGAGGGGCATGGTGAGCTCCTTATGCCAATGACCACCTCGTCTTGCGGCGATGCGGCCTAATTGTTGGGAATCGGTGGCGGCAACGCGTTGTTGTTGCGACCCACTTGATCACCTATGCGTCTAGATTTGCCGTTTTGAATCATCGTTCTTGTTGTCGATCGGTAAGCACTATGCGGCCAGCCCTACGAGCCTGGAATATTCCTTCGGGAATTTCCATCGCAAGGTCTCCTGACGTCGCGGGTGTGTTTGTAAAGGGAACGAAGAGCCGCCGCTCAAAGCGGCGGTTCTTCCTCGACAGCGTGACTAGCTTTTTTTCCAGCAAGCGGAAACCGGCCTGGTGGATCGTGCGTTGGCCGCTCGGACCTTGTCCGTACACAATCTGGCAAGTCTTGTCCCGGTCCCGGAACTTGCCTGGAATGTTGGCTACGGCGCTTTCCGGGGATGTGATTTGGCAGATGTAATGTTTGTTGTTGCTTCGCCCGACGCCGAAACCTGCTTTGACAGCATTTCCCGGCACGGCTCCACTCCATTCCTGCTACGAATACCCGGAATGCTCTTGGAGCAATCGATACTCGGAGTTCTCGATGTAGATCTGGCCTTCCTTGACATAGACACAGCCTGGCCCGGGAGATCCGCCGGGAGCGATCATGCGGCCGACGATCTTGGCCTCCGGGAGGAGGCCCCTGTAAACATAGATAGAAAGATTTTTCCGTGAGTTGCCACAGATGAAGGAGTTGGTCGAAACACTGCCGCCGGTTCCGAGCAGCCAAGAGCCGTCCACGTCGGCGGTGGCTTGGGGTACAATCAAGAGGGTGGGGAACAGATTGAATGTGAGAAGACAGAGAAAGGCTTTGCGGTTCATGGGAAGCTCCTCTGACAAATTGCTGATAGGTGGCCGGTATTGACCACACTTTTCTAGGGACAACCCATTACATAGCAGGAGCTGTGCCGGCCTTTTCGAGGGGTTTTCACCGCATTTGAGGCCGAGCTCGCGTCATCTGTCATACCCCTGTGTCAGCTGACGCTAAGTCCTGTGTCAGCCGGCACCGCGGCGACAACACTTTTCGCCAACGGACTCTCAGCTCTTGGCCTGACGATGATTCTGAAGGGTGAGAGCTACCTGGTGTGTCTGTCGGAGCTCCGCCACGGAGACGACAAGACACCTATCCGAATCAAGAAGCGGCTGAGGACATTGTTTCGATACCGGAGAGGGACGACTCGCAAAGGAAGCTCAGAACCGTCGCGAGTATCGAAAGCTCGAGTTGGCTGGATAAGGGGCCTGAGTCCTGGGCCGTGCTCCATCCAGTAGAGCAGAGGCCGCCTGCTATTGCTCCAGTTGTGTAGGATCTCGACCTCGATGTTTTCGAGCTCAATAGACATGGCGCATCGCACTCGTAGCAGCTGTTGATTTGGCCGTCGAAGCACTCGTCGGCGGGGTGTGTGTTGGGTCGGGCAGCCTCCTGCCAGTCTATTCTGGCTCGGCGGCGACCTGAAGCACCAAGCACAGATAGCTGTAGTCGTTGCCGCAGGCCTCGAAGATCTCTCGCTCGTGCCGGGTGGCGGAGTAGATCGGTAGGTCGCCGTGCTCAGCGATCGCGTCGCGTAGCGGCGCCTCGAGGCCGGCGTAGTACGCGTGCCAATCGGTGGCCGGCAGACGGAACGAGTCGCACACCGCGTAGCCCGCGCTTTGCGCCTGATCGATGCATGCCGCCTGGTCACGCATGTCCGGGTACTCCTGAGCGAAGAACGCCCGGGCGCGCTCGGTGGGCTCGGCGGTGAACCAAACGAGCTCGGAGACCACCAGGCAACCGCCGGGCCGCAACAGCGGTCGCCACCGCTCGAGAGCGTTGTCGAAGCCGATCGAGTACGCGCTGCCCTCGGCCCAGATCAGATCGTAACCGGCACCGAGGGCGGTGGTGTCGGCCATGTCGGCGACCTGGGTCGTGATGCGATCGCCGAAACCAAGCTCCTCGGCGTGGGCTCGCAGGGTCGCGAGGTACGGCGGATGGATGTCGACCGCCGTGATGTGTGCGCCGGTGTCTTCGACCAGGACGAGGGTCGAGCCGCCGGTGCCAGAGCCCAAGTCGAGCACACGCTCGATCTGCAGGGAACTGGGGAGCAAACTTATCGCCCGGCGAGTCGTCTCGACGCTGCCGGGGCCTTGGCGCGGGGTGTTCTCGTAGAGCTCGAAGAGCAGCTTCAGATCATCGGTGTTCATGGTGTCTGCCTATCGATGGGCCGAGGTGTAGTGGGTGCGGATGGCCAACTCTACTTCGGAACGAGACCACGGCAGCTGAACCGGAGGTTCAGCCTGGGTCCGGAGGCTTCCAGGCTATGGTGTCAAGTCCGGGCCGGGCTAGGTTGAAAAATTGGGACAAGGCCGCCATCTCGACCGCCCGCTCTTCGATCGGTAGTATCGCACCCGAGCATCCTCGAGCTTACAACGCAGGATCCGTGACGACGGCTCTATCGTCTTCGGAGTACCGATCACGAAGACATCGACTTTGGTTTATCAGATCGGAGTCGAATAGAGATAACCAAGCTCACCCTGAGCCAGCTTTCCAGCCTCCTGTTTCGCGCCTACAACGACCTGCATGGCAAAATAGACGCTTCGGAGTACAAGGAGTACATCTTCGGCATGCTCTTCCCGAAAGAGGCTCTCCGACCTCTTCGATCAGGAACGTGAGGAACTCGCCAAACGAGGCGATAGCAAGATGGCCACGGTCATGCCCCACGGCGTGCTGTTCCGCGGTGGCGAGGAGCGCGAGGCCCGGCGACACTTCATCGAGCCCGGCTGGCTCGAGGCGATCATCGGCCTGCCTGCCGGCCTGTTTTACGGCACCGGCATTCCTGCCTGTGTCCTGGTGATGAACAAGCAGGGGGCGTCGGAGGCGTTTCTCAAGCGTGCGCGGGCGCGGCGGCCCGGCTCGAGCGGCACAAGGCTCTGGAAGACGAGGCCAAGCAACTCAAGGCAGATCTTCGTGTGACGGAGAAGAAGCAGGATGAGTTAGTTGCCGCTGCTCGTGCCAAGATCGGGCGGGATGAAACGCGGCAGCTCATCGTCGACCGACTGCATCGGCTCCTTGTCGAGACGTACGCATCCTGGCTGCGCGCGGACCGGCGGGCGTGTGTAGCCGCGCTGGAGAACCTGCATGCCGAGTACGCCACGACCGCGGCGGACATCGAGCAGCGCCGCGACGCCGCGACGGCCAAGGTGAAGGGCTTCCTGGAGGAACTGGGCTATGGGTAGAGAGATTTTCGAGACAGTGTCTCGGAGATTGGCGGCCGGCAAACTGGACCGGCCGCCATTGCGGTGTTCGGAACAGAAAGGATCCCTTGTGGAGCCGGGTCATGGCTGAGGCTTCAGATTTCCGGAGCTTGGTCGGGCTGTTCGAGGACACGCACCACC
>JBCCGX010000462.1:0-7639 GCA_039029035.1 Acidobacteriota bacterium
CGAGCCATCCGCTGGGACGCCTTCGAGGCCCTCGCCATGGAAGACCGCAATTTCGGCTGGACCGCCGAGATGCAGGTCAAGGTGCTGCGTCATGGCATGCGAGTCGAGGAAGTGCCGGTGAGCTACCGCAAGCGAATCGGCATATCGAAGATCACCGGCACGGTCAAAGGCACCATTCTGGCCGGTTACAAGATCTTGTGGACCGTTTTCCGGTACAGTTGGGGACGTTGAAGGAAGGTAGGAACTGCATGGAATTCGTCGAAATCGCCCGCTTCCCTTCCCGCTTGGAGGCCGAAACCATCGGCCATGCCCTCGATCAGTACGGTATCTCCTTCTTCGTCCAGAGCACTGACATCGGGATGTTTGGCCCGGGCTTCATCGGCGCGTCCCCCGGCGGTGCAGGGTTGTGTGTACCGGAAGACCGTGCAGAAGAGGCCAAGAAGCTCCTGCATTGCGCGGTGAGCCCAGAAGACGCGACGGCCCTCGACGAGGTCGAGAGCGACGAGGCCGAGTAGCACCGGCTCGGCCTCGTCCCCGACAGCTACCCTCCAAGCAAGGCGAGGCGCGGACTGGCGCAGAGTGGCCCAGAACAGACTGGCCTTTTGCGTCTCGGTCCAAGACGCCTGGTCCGAACAACGATGTCGACATCGAAAGAGGTCCGAATCCCACCCAGCTCGCCCTGAGTTACGTTCTGCCTGGACAGTCAAGGGGCTTTGACGAGAAACCGTCGCCGTCATTCTTCCGTCGTAAGGAGCGAAGCTGATTCCTACGATCTGAGCTCGACAGTCTCGCAATCTCGCGGAGCCCTTGATCTCGGATGTCTCGTTGAACGGAGGTGGTCCCGTGAACCGAACCGACCCAAAGCGACACAGCCCTCTTTCCATCTGGCACTGGATCGGGGTGGGCACGGCAGTCTGCCGAAGCCGTAGTTGGATGGCGCTCAGCCTCGCTTTGCCTGGGTTGGCTCTCGGGCAATCGTCGGGTCTGGTCGTGGAAGTCGCTCAGGTGGGCTTCGCCGCCCACGAAGCAGGCCTCGTCGAGGGTGATCTCCTACTGACCTGGGAGCGAGTGGCAACCCCACCGGAGAGTCCGCAATCGGCAACCGGTGAGCTCCGGTCCCCCTTCGACCTCGACGAAGTGGAGCTGGAGCAAGCTCCGCGGGGCGAGCTGACGCTCTTGGGGACGCGAGGGGGCCGACCCTTGCGGGTCCGAATGCCGCTGGGCGAATGGAAGCTCCGGACACGGCCTCGCTTCGCCGCAGCGAGGCTCGCACGCTACAAGGCGGCCCGAGGATTGATCGAAGAAGAACGGATAGAGGAGGGTCTGAGGCAATGGCAGGAGCTGGCTGCCACGGAAGACTCGGCTCCGATCGACGCGACCTGGCTGCTTCTCCGGGTCGCGTCCACCGCTGCTGGCCACCAGATGGAGGATCTCGTGGAGCGCGCCTTCCAGGCGGCGCGGAAGCGGGCCGAAGCCCTGGGCAACCCAAGGCTGCAGGCATGGGTTGCGGATGCCCGGGCAAGGCACCTGCGGTCGCGCAACCGGTTCGAATCCGCCGCTGCCGCGTTCAGAGAGACCCTCGAGCGGCGCCAGGCACGCTCCCCGACAAGTCTCGCTACTGCCAAGAGTCTCAACGACCTCGGGTCGCTCGCCATGAACCGGGGCGATTTGAAGACAGCGGAGAGCTATTTCCGTCGCGCCCTGACTTTGCGTGAGCGACTTGCGCCGCTAGGCCTCGACACCGCGAAGAGCCTCAACAACCTCGGCAATGTCGCTTTGTTTCGCGGCGAGCTGGATTCGGCCGAGAGCCTCTACCGCCGCTCCCTGGCGATCAAGGAGAGCCATGGCCGACCGAGCTTGAGCACCGCTTTGACCCTGGCCAATCTCGGCATCGTGCTCCAGGCTCGCGGTGACCTTGCAGCGGCCGAGATCTCTTTCCGCCACGCCCTCGATATCAGCCGGGAGGTCGCACCGCAGAGCAGCCAAGTCGCCCAAGTTTTCAATCACCTGGGAGTTCTGGCCTGGGACCGTGGTGACCTCGATGCCGCCGAAGACTTCTACAACCGTTCTCTGACGATCCGGGACCAAATAGCGCCGGGCAGCCTCGAGGTCGCCGGCAGCCTCAACAATCTCGGGATCATCGCAGCAGAGCGCGACGAGCTATCGGCAGCCGAGGACTTCTTTCACCACGCCTTGGCCATTCGACAAGAGCTAGCACCACGCAGCGTAGCCTTCGCGTTCAACCTCGGCAACCTCGGCGAAGTCGCTCTACTACGCGGTGATCCGACCACGGCAGAGGCCTACCTACGACGGGCCCTGTCCCTCTACGAGACCGTCGCTCCGCGCAGTGTCCAAACCGCTGTCAGTCTCCACTTGCTGGGCGACGTCGCACGCGCCCGCACCGACTTCGATGCCGCCGTGACCCACTACGAGCGCGCGCTCTCCATTCACCGTGAACGGGCCCCCAGCAGCGTGCGTGAGGCCGAGTCTTGCCACCGTCTCGCCGTCCTGCACCGCCAGCAGCGAAGATTCGATCAAGCCCTGGCCTTCTACGACTGCGCGGCCGAGGCCCTGGAAGCTCAGAAAGGCAAATTGGGGGGCTCGGACGAGCTACGCTCGGGCTTCGCGGCCAAACATGCCGACATCTACCGGGGCGCGATCGATCTCCTGGTCGCGACCGGCAAGCAGGAGAAGGCGTTTCATTGGCTGGAGCGCTATCGAGCCCGCGAGCTCTTGAATCTCCTCGCCGAGCGCGACCTCGGCTTCACCGCCGATCTGACGCCGGCAATCGAAAGCAAGCGTCGCGACGCCAATCGCGGTTACAACCGAGCGTTCAACCAGTGGATGAAGCTATCGGACCAGGCAGGCGAGGCGACGAGGCGCCAAGCCCAAGAAGAGCTCGAACGAGCTCGTCAGCTACAGGTCGCGGTACGGAGCGAGATCCGGGCCGTCGCCCCGCGCCTCGATGCCCTGCAAAATCCGCGGGTGTTGGATCTCGACGCGGCGTCCGAGGCGTTCGACACCGGAACACTTCTGCTTTCCTACTCGATCGGCGAAGAGCGCAGCTACCTGTTCGCTGTCGGCTCACAGGAGCAATCTCTAAAAGTCGTTGCACTCGATCTCGGAGCGGCGGCACTGCGAGGTGCGGTCGGGGACTTTCGCCAAGCGCTCGACCGCGGGTCGGTCGATCCGCGACCGGAGAAAGCTCTGCTCCTCTCCGCACAGCTTAGCCAGTGGCTGCTCGCTCCGATCCGTCAACGGATCGATCAGGCCGAGCGCCTGTTGATCCTTGCCGACGGTCCGCTGCATTCTCTGCCTTTCGCCGCCCTGATCGACCCATCAGCGATGGATGACCGGCGGTTCTTGATCGAGTCCAAGTCAATACACCACGCCGCCTCGGCCACGGTCTTCGCACGCTTGAAGCAAGACCGCCGCAAGACCCAGACGGTTCGCCTGACAGCCTTCGGCGATCCGCAATACCCCACGCCGAGCGATGCAGCGCAGGAGCTCGGGCTGCCTAGCGCTGGGCGGCGAGGCTTGGGCCTCACGCCGCTACCGGCCAGCCGGCGGGAGGTTCAGAATCTCGAGGAGCTCTATCCCGAGGCGGCTCGAATCTACCTCGGCCGCCAGGCCACCGAAGCCCAGGTCAAGGCAGTGGGCAAAGAGACCACCATCCTGCACATCGCCGCCCACGGCCTGCTCGATGACCGATTTCCTCTCGACTCGGCCCTGGCCATGACGATTCCGAAGCGCTGGCACGAAGGCGAAGACAACGGCCTACTGCAGGTCTGGGAGATCTTCGAGCAAGTGCGACTCGACGCGGACCTGGTCACCCTCTCGGCCTGTGACACGGGGCGCGGCAAGCTGTACGACGGTGAGGGCTTGCTGGGGATGACGCGAGCTTTCCAATACGCCGGAGCGCGCTCGGTGCTGGCCTCGCTGTGGAGCGTCAGCGATCGATCGACCGCCGAGCTGATGCGGCACTTCTACAGCTATCTCCAGGCCGGCTGGAGCAAGGCCGAGGCCTTGCGCGCGGCGCAGCTAGACCTGCTGCGGGATCCCGCCCTGGCCCATCCCTTCCACTGGGCTGGCTTCGAGCTGGTCGGTGACTGGCAATGACAGCGCTTCGCCCTAGCCCTCATTCGCTGTGTGTTCGCTCCACGACCCTCCCTCGTAAGTGAAGCATGGCGTCTAGCTACTCCACCGCCGAGCCCGCTCCGTTGCCGGCCGGGAAGCTGGCGAAGGGTGTCGGTCCGGATTCCAACAGGTCCTCGACCGCCCCGGGAGCGAGCGGTTTGGCAAAGAAGTAGCCCTGGGCGAGCTCGCAATCCAAGGCGATCAGCTGTTGTAGCTGGTCCAGCGTTTCGACCCCCTCTGCCATGACCCGCATCTGCATGTTGTGAGCCAGCAAGACGATGGTCCGCACGATCTCGAGGTCCTTGGCTTCCTCGTTCATTCGGTTGACGAAGGAGCGGTCGATCTTGAGGGTATCGACCGGGTAGCGATGCAGCTGCGACAGCGATGAATAACCCGTGCCGAAGTCGTCGATGTGCAGTCGAATGCCCTGGGCATGCAAGCGGTTGAGGATCGACCGAGTCAGCTCCGGGTTCTCGATCAGCGTCGCCTCGGTGATCTCGAGCTGCAGACAGCGCGGCGAAAGCTCGGTCGCCGCAAGCTCGCTCTCCACCCGTTCCAGGACCTCGGTGCTGGCCAGCTGCCCGGCATCGAGGTTGACTGAAACCACCAGGTCTTCGGTCCAAGGAAAGCGTTCCTGCCAGGCTTTCAGGCGCCGGCTCGCTTCGGCCAGGACCCACCAGCCGATACGCGCCGCAAGCCCGGTCTCCTGGGCCACCGGCAGAAAATCGTCAGGCCCCAGTACTCCACGCTCTGGGTGGTGCCAGCGGACCAGCGCTTCGAAGCCATCCAAGCGGCCCTGGTCGAGGCCGACGAGGGGCTGGTAGTAGACCAGAAACTCCTGCCGATCGACCGCCCGGCGAAGATCGTTCTCCAGATGCAAACGGGTCATCGCACCTTCGTGCATCGCCGGGTCGAAGACCACCCGTCGGGTGCGACCTTCCGCTTTGGCGCGATACATGGCGGTGTCGGCGTCGCGCAGCAAGTCCTCCGGCCGATCGTAGCCGGTCGAGGAGAGGGCGATTCCCAGGCTGGCACCGGTGAAGAACTCGTGACCCTGGATGTGGAACGGCTTCTCGAGCGCCTGATCGATCCGGTCGGCCACTCGATCGACCTCGATGACATCCGAAATATCTTCGAGCAAGATGGCGAACTCGTCGCCGCCCAGGCGAGCAACGGTGTCGCCGATGCGCAGGCAGGATTCCAAACGGCGAGCAATCGAGCGCAGCAGCTTGTCGCCCGCCAAATGCCCGAGGCTGTCGTTGATCACCTTGAAGCGGTCGAGGTCGAGGAAGATGACCCCGAAGTGGTTCTTCGACTTGCGGTGAAAACGCTTCACCGCGTTGTCCAAACGATCCATGAACAAGGCTCGGTTGGGCAAGCCGGTCAACGCATCGTGCAAGGCGGCGTGGGTGAGCTGCTCCTCGGCTCGCTTCCACTCGCTGACGTCGCGCTGTGAGCCGGCGATGCGGTAGGCCTTGCCGGATTCATCGCGCACCGCGACGCCGCGGGTCTGCACCCAGATGTACTCGCCGGCGAGGGTGCGGATGCGGTGCTCGTTCTCGAAGTGTGGCGTCACCCCTTCGAGATGCGCCTTGAGCTGTGCCTCGAGGAGCTCGAAATCGTCCGGGTGGACGCGGCTGAACCAGGACTCCGGCTCGTCGCGGACCTCGTCCTCGTCGAAACCCAGGATCGCCTTCCAGCGGGCCGAAAAGAAGATCCGGCTGCTGCGCAGGTCCCAGTCCCAAAGGCCGTCGTTGGAGCCTGCCGCAGCCAACGCGTAGCGCTCCTCGCTGGCCGCCAGGGCGTACGCCAGCTCACGGGTCTGCACCTCCGAAGCATGGTGCTCCAGCGCTTTGTCGATCGTCACTCGCATCACCTTCAGGTAGCGCCGCTCACTGTCCTTCACCAAGTAGTCGTAGGCGCCGGCGCGAATGGCGCGCACGGCGGTCTCCTCGTCGCCAGCGCCGGTGATGATGATGACTGGAATACCGGGCCGGCTCTCGATGATCTCGATCCCGGTGGCGTCACCGAGGTGATAGTCGGTCAGGACAATGTCGAAGGTGTCGCCTTCGAGCCGACGCCGAGCCTCCGCCGCTGAGCTCGCCAGAGTCACGGCATAGGGCAGCGAGTGCTGTTGAACGAAGCGTTGGAAGGCCATCTGATCGACCGTGTCGTCTTCGATCAGCAGGACCCTTAGCGGGTCGACGGCCGAATTGCGTTCCACCGTCACGTCGCGCCTCGTGATCTCACGTCGGCATCTCGCTCAAGGTCCAGTAGGAATCGATCGCCTGCATGACTTCGACGAACTCTTCGTACTCGACCGGCTTGATCATGTAGCCGGCGACATTGTATTGGAATCCGTCGATGACGTCCTGCTGCTGGCGCGACGTCGTCAGAACGATGATCGGGATGCCTTCCGCACACCCTTCCGCGCGCGCCTGGCGCAAGAACTCGATTCCGTTCATGCGCGGCATGTTGAGATCGAGAAAGATCAGTGCTGGCCGCTCCCCCTCCGAACCCCGCTCGCCGGCAGCCTGGCGTAGGATCTCCAGCGCTTGCTCGCCGTTGGCAGCCACGACGAGCGGATTCGGAACGCCGAGCTGTCGCAGAGCGCGCCGTACGGTGAGTACGTCGACTTCGTCGTCTTCGACCAACAGGATTGACTTCTTGGTTCGCATCACGATCCGAGATCCTCTCGATCCGATGGGCCGGCTGTGGCCAGTCACCACCAGTCAGGGGTCATCATGGCACGGCATCGCGGGCATCGCGTCGAGACCCGGAGCCGCTCGCCGCGGGAGAGACCGGGGCGCTGCCGCGCGCCGCCTCACGGTCCGACACAGCCGCATCCTCCCCCTTGCCAAGGGGTGCCTCGGCCGGCCATGTGAAGCGAAATCGGGCCCCCTGTCCGACCTCCGACTCCAGAGTGATCTCGCCTCCTTCCTCCTCCACCAACTTCTTCACCAGCGCCAAACCCAGGCCGGTACTCTCGACCTCGTCTCTGGGCTGCAGCGTCTGGAACATCACAAAAACCCTCTCGTGGTGCTCGGGGGCGATCCCCGGCCCATCGTCTTCGACGACGAACTCATAGAAGTCGTCGCGGCGCTCGGCCCGGATCTCGATCCGCCCGGTGCTTCGATCATGATACTTGATCGCGTTGTTGATCAGGTTGGCAAAGACCTGTTCGAGGCGCAGACGTTTGGTCACGAGAACCGGCATGTCCGAGAGAGTGCGAACGACAAAACCCGGCGGAGGCGCTTGCACCTCGATCACTTCGGCCACCAGCTCCGCCACATCGACGACCTCCCCCGCCGATTCCATACGCCCGACTCGCGAGTATTGCAGCACCCCCTCGATCATCCCGTCCATCCGCGCCACCCGACGACGCAGTAAGCGCATCTGATCCTTGCCTTCCGCGGTCAAGCGTCCTTCGAGATCCTCTTCGATCCAACCGGCGAGGGTGGAGATGGCGCGTAGCGGTGCCTTGAGATCGTGCGAGGCAACA
>JBCCGX010000463.1:0-7635 GCA_039029035.1 Acidobacteriota bacterium
ATCCGCTATCCGGCGCGCTTCGCTTCGGGCCTGCGCACCGGCGAGACGGTGCGCCGCGGCGAGCTGCTGTTCGAGATCGAGAATGACGACCTGCGTCTCGAGCTGGCTGAGGCCGAGCTGCGGTCGCGGTTGGCGGAGACCGAGCTCAACCGCGCCCGCCAAGGGGTGGAGGGGGGCTTTCTGTCCCAGGCCGAGCTCAAGCAGCGCGAGATCGACGCCGAGCTGGCGACCGAGCGCCTGCAGAGCGCCCGTCGGCAGAACGAGCGTTTGCGCCACACCGCACCGCGCACCGGCACGCTGCTGGTCGAGCGCACCATCCCACCAGGCAGCGAGGTCCTGTCCAGCGATCTGAAAGTCGCCGAGCTGGCAGGGGAGGGCCTGCCGCGGATCGAAGCCTGGGCCACTGCGTCCGACCGCGAGCGCCTGCGACCGGGCCTCGCGGTGCGCTGTCTGCGGCCGGGTGGCGATCGGGCGCTGGGTCAGGGCTCGGTGACCGAGATCGCCAGCCAGATCGATCGCACCGGCACCTTGCGCCTGATCGTCGACGCCACCGAAGACCAAGGTCTGCCCCTGCCGGGTGAGGGCCTCGATCTGGAGGTGCAGCTCGACGCCAAAGATAGCGCCCTCACCGTGCCGTGGGAGGCGGTGATCGTCGATGGTGGGGTGTCGTCGGTCTTTGTCCTCGACCCCAGCGGCTCGGGCTACAAGGCGCGCAGCCGCCTGGTACAGACCGGCAGCACCGCGGGCGGCCGGATCGAGATCCTCGACGGCCTGCAGCCGGGCGAGCGGGTGGCGGTGCGCGGCGCCGAGTTCCTTACCGACGGGCTGCCGGCGGTCGAAGCCGACGGCGGTCCCGAAGCGGCGGGAAAGGACAGCTGAGTGCTGCGAGCGATCATCGAGCGCCCGGTGTCGGTGGGGATCGCCACCCTGACCCTGGTGATCCTCGGCTTCTTCTCCCTGCTGCGCCTACCGGTGTCGCTACTACCGACCCTGGAGCGCCCGCGTCTGGTGGTGACGGCGATCGACGCCGACCGCTCGCGCGCAGACCTGATCCACCAGGTGGCGGAGCCCCTCGAGCGCCGTTTCTTGTCCCTGCCCGGGGTGCTTGCTATCCATAGCGCGATCGACGACGGAGAGTGTCGGCTGTCGGTCGAGACCGAGTGGCAGACCGATGTCGACCGCCTGCGGATCGACGCCGAGCGCCGCCTGGCGGAGGTCTCCGGCCTGGGGCTCGACGAGCTCGTCGTTCGGGTCGACGCTGGCGACGCGTTGCCGATCCTGCAGATTGCCGTCACCGGTGGGCGCTCGGCGGCGGAGCGCACCACCTTTGCCGACAAGGTCTTGGCGCCTGAGCTCGGACGCCTGTCGGGTGCCGGCCGGCTGACCCGGCTCGGCGGTGCCAGCCGGCGAGCGGTGGTACAGCCGCGCGCCGCTGCCCTGGCGGCGCGCGATCTCACCGCCAGCGATTTGGTCGATCGCCTGCACGCTGTCGGCCGCAGCCAGCCCACGGGCCGGATGCGTGACGGCGGTCGGGTGCGGCCGCTGGTGATGCGCGAGCCGGTGGGCTCGATCGCCGAGCTCGGCACGCGGCGCGTCGGCAGCGAACCGGGGGTGCCCCTGAGCGAGCTCGCCAACCTGCACCTGGCCGAAGTGGCCGACGCCAGCCTGGTGCGGATCGACGGCGACTCCGCCGTGCTGGTGGAGTTGCACCGCGCCCCGGGCGCCAATGCGGTGCTCTTGGCGCGGGCGGCGCGCCGGGCGGTGGCAGAGCTCGGGTCCCGCGCCGCCGCCGGGCCGGTGGCCCTTCAGCTCACGGTGGTGCGCGACGCCAGCCTGGAGGTGGTCGACGCCCTCACCCAGCTGGCCCTGGCCGCCTTTCTTGGCTTGCTTCTCGGCACCTTCGTCCTGCGCTGGATGCTCGGCAGCTGGCGCCCGACCCTCGCCCTGGCGATCGTCGTACCGGCTTCCATCCTCATCGCCTTCGGCGGCTTCTACCTGTGGGGCGTGTCGCTCGACATCGTTTCCTTGGCCGGCTTGGCGCTGGCGGCCGGCATGCTGGTCGACAACTCGATCGTCGTGCTCGAGGCGATCGCAGCGGCGCGCGGACGCCGGGACGAGGCCTCTGAAGAAGACCCGGTGATCACCGGCACCCGGCACATCAGCCTGGCGCTGGTGGCCAGCTTCTTGACCACGGCGGTGGTCTTCCTACCCTTGATTTACCTCCAGGGCTTAGCGCGGGCCTTCTTCGGTGTGCAGGCCTTCGCCATCGTCACTTCCTTGGCCGTCTCCCTCGTCCTGTCGCTCAGCTTGACCCCCACCCTGGCGCGCCGCGCCTCGACCGAGAATGCACCGGGCAGTGGGCGTCGGCCGGGCCTGGGGCTCTACCGGCGAACCCTGGAGCCGGCCCTGCGCCAGCCCTGGGCAGTGGTCGCCATGGCGCTCCTCCTCCTCGCCGCCGTCGCCAGCCAGGTGCCGTCCTTGCCGACCGAGCTGGTGCCGCCCGGACCGGCCCAGGCCCTGACCGCCGAAGTCCGTCTGCCAAGCGGTCTCGACCACGCCGCGACCAGGGAACGGTTGGCGAGCCTCGAGAGCACCGTGCCGGATGGGGTGGCCAGCACCCTTGCGATCCTACGACGGCACGATCCGCTGCGTCCCGAATCGACCGAAGACAAGGAGCGTGGCGAGCTCGAGGTGCGCCTTGCCGCCGCCAACGATCTCGAGCCGGTGCAGGCCGAGATGGCCCAACGCCTGGCCCGACGCGCCGGGCTCGATGTGACGCTACACACGCGGCGTAGCGCCGTGGCCCAGGCAATGGAGCGCTCGGCCCGCGGCCTGGAAGTCGAGGCCTCGGCCACCTCGCAGCGCCGCACCGCGCAGCTCGCCGAACGCCTGCGGGCGGCGATCACCGCGGCGCTGCCCGACGTGCAGGTTCGGCGAGCGACCTCCGAGTTTGGCAGCTCGGCTGGCGGCAGCCGAGCCAGCGCCGATCGGTCGCCCCGCCCCGCCTTCGTGCTCGGCTGGGACAACTGGCGCCTGGCCCAGCTCGGCGCCGAGCCCAGCGACCTCACCCGGCAGTTGCGGTCGGCCCTGGGCGGCTTCTATGCCGGCCGGATCGACATCGAAGGGGTGGAGCCGGAGATCCTGGTCGAGGCTACCCGTCCGAACGAGCTGCGCCTCTTGCCGGTCCGACCGCCGACACCGGCGTCGGGAGGCTCGACGAACGGCGTCCAAGCCAACGGTGCGGAGCCGACGGGGCCGCGGGTGCTGCCCCTCGCCGCCCTGGCCTCCATTGAGCAACGCCTGCAAGAGCCTCCCCTGGAACGGCGCGACGGCCGCCCGGCGATCCGTCTGGAGATCGCCGGCCCGGGATCGGCGGGTCTGACGCCGCAAAGGTTGGAGGCGATTCTCGCCGAGGTGCCCCTGGCGGTCGACGAGCGGGTACGCCAGGTCGGCCAGGTGGAAGAGTTGCGGCGCTCCTTCGGCCAGCTGCGCCTCGCCCTCGGCCTGGGCCTGGTGCTGGTCTTCCTCACCGTGGCGGCGCTCTACGAGTCCCTGACCCTGCCGCTGGTGGTGATGTCGACCGTGCCGGTGGCGGCCGCGGGTGCCCTCGCCGCCCTCTTGGCTAGTGGCCAGAGCCTCAACGTCATGTCGTTCCTCGGCATCATCCTCTTGACCGGTATCGTGGTCAACAACGCCATCGTGCTGGTGCATCGCATCGAGCAGCGGCGCACCGCCGGCCAGGCGCCGGTCGACGCGGTGCGCGAGGCCGCGAGTGAGCGCTACCGGCCGATCCTCATGACCACCCTCACCACCCTCCTCGGCATGGTGCCCCTGGCAGCCCTCGGCGGTCAGGGGGTGGAGCTGCGGGGAGCCCTGGCAACGGCGGTCTCGGGCGGTCTGGTGACGGCGTTGTTCGCCACCCTTCTCTTGGTGCCGGCGCTGCACCTCGTGCTGGTCCGGCGGCAGCACTGATGGTCTCGTCCCCCGACAGCAGGCTGCCCGATTCGACCTCTGTGTCGAGCCTGTCGACCACGCGGCCCCTTGCGCGCCTGGTCCTGATCGCCGGCATCCTGCTACTCGGCGCGGTGGCCGCGACCCGCTTGCCCATCGCCTTCCTGCCGGCGTGGAGCCTGCCGGAGCTCACCGTCGACCTCAGCCTGCCCGAGAGCAACGACCTGAACGACCTCACCCGCAACTGGATCCTGCCCCTCGAATCGGCCATCCGTGCGGTCGGCGACGTGCGCGGCATGGCAGGAGAGGTACACGCCTACGGCTGCTCCCTGCGAGTGCGCTTCCGCGCCGGTACCGATCCCGAGCGCAAGGCGGCGCGGCTCGAATCCGAGCTCGCTGCACTCAGGCGTCGCCTCGCCGGCGCCCGGCTGCAGGTCTGGCCGGTGGGGCAAGGCGCGGGCGACCGGGCGGCTATCGTCTGGCTCGAGGCGGCCGGCGAGGCGAAGCTCGATCGCAGCTTCCTGGCCGCCCTGCGCGCTCTGCCCGAAGTGCGCTCGGTGGACGTGGCCGGTGAGCCGCGGCGCGAGATCCGCCTGACGCCCCACGCCACGCCGGCGATCCAGCTGGCGCGGCTCGACGCTGCCATCGCCCGCCACTCGCGAGTCGAGAGCCTGGGCGAGACGGCACTCGCCGGCCGGCGGGTGCCGGTGCGTCTCGGCGAGCCAGACGGCCGACCGTTGGGCGAGGTGCCGGTGGTCGTAGGGCAGACCTTGGTGCCGCTGCGCTCCCTGGCGCGGATCGAGCTTTACGAAGACGACCCGCCGCGCATCGTCCATGTCGATGGGCGCCGCGGCTTGGTGCTGTTCGTGGCGCGCGAGGTCGACGCCTCGCCGCTGGCCTTCGAGCGTTCGTTGCGCCGCGCCCTCGACGAGCATGGCTGGGGGGATCGAGCCCACTTCCTGGTCGACGAGGCCGAGCCGCTGGATCTTCTGTTGCGGCGCCTGGCCTGGGGCCTGGGACTGGCGACCCTCGTCCTGGCTCTGGTGACCGGGCTGTCGGCGGCCGGCGGTGGCTGGCGCAGTGCGTTGTGGCACGGCGCCGCCTTGCCCCTGGGCCTGGCCGCCGCCCTCAACGCCTTCTGGCTCGCCGGTATCCCGCTCGACGTCACCACCCTGCCGGCCCTCGCTCTCGGCCTCGCCAACACACAGTGGCTGACCCTCTCCCTCATGCTCACCTCACAAAAACAAACTGGAAACACACGCTTGCAGCAGCTTCAGAACAAGAGCTGCATGCATATTTCAAGACTTCCATAGTGTCATCAACAGTGCATAACACTACAAGGGAATGCAACTCAGTGTTTCTGGCGTATGGGTTGTGCGACATCAAGACTCTCTTGCTGAGAGAGCTGAGAGAGGTGATTTCCCACAAACAGCCCTTTGTTCCGCGGACAAAGATTTGGACCAAAATTGCCCAGGACCTTTATGCTCACGAAAGGTTCAAAATGTTATCTCTGCGAAGTTTCCGGGAACGGACAATCCTCTTGCTCAAGCATTTCCAAAAATCATAACAAGAGAAAGCAGCAAACTGGCGTGGAGTATGACTATAGTGAGACGGACCAGCTTCTAGCTCACTGCAAGGACGTATATCTTGAGCAGACGGATATAAAAGCCCTCCTCCTCATCAGGTGGCTCGGGACAGTTGACTCAGTCGTGACAGAGTCGTGATCGGAAATCGTGCGATCCTACAAATTTTCTGTGACCGATCTCCGCAACGTACGGGCTACACACTGTTGATGACTGGGGAGTTGTGAAATTGAGACTCTCAGGTGTTGATGTGGCATCCATGCTATTCATTTCAAATTTCCGTACTCTTGTTTTCGGCTTTGGTTACGTTCTGTTTTGTGTCATAATTGTGACAGGAGCCACTATGCTTCTAGTACAAGATAATGTAGACTTGTCTTCATGTATTCTGGGTTGTCCAGCTGTTCCTTGTACGATTCTGAATGGGATTTTATCAAAGCTCCCATTTTCAGCACAGTTCATTATTTTTACGCCATAGCATTATATCTCGTGCATGCTTGATTTGAACCTTGCAGCTACCATGTTTATTTGCTTCAGTGTGCTGCATATACATATCTCCTGGTACGGGGAGTAAAAAAGTCATATTTTTCAGGCAGGTGTTGAGTTCCAGGTATTTTCCTGCCAATTTTTACAACTGCCATTAGTCAGCTGGTATGTGAAAGGAAGGCCCACTGATGCTTTAACTTGATTCTCAAATGCAATACACAACTAAACTTGTGATTGAAGGTCCAGAGGTTTCAACTGCCTGTGGAATTAGCATCAACGACACCCCAGCAAATCAAAATAAGCCAGTCTTCAACCTCAAAGAGTGATGCACAAATAATCCAAAAATGTGTACAACATGCCACTTTTGGCAGCTGTGAGAGACCCTATAGTAGCCAGGAAAGCACAGCAGAAGAAGCATCAAACTATTTCAGATCCTCCTGATGTCATGGCCAAGCGCCAGGAAGAACGCCAGGCTATTAAGGAGGACATGCTAGCTATGAGAAAAGAGGAGTTCCAACTGAAGAAAAAGGAGCTGGCTCTGGCGAACCACGTACTACGGCCTTGGGTATTGTTGAATACCTACAGTGCAACGCATTTTCTAGAACTTCACCAACTACAGCAGTAGATAGGTGAAAGTGGGATGAAGCACCAATGGGGAATGGTGTCCTTGGTCCACTTCAGATGTGCTATCCCCGTCCCACCCAACTTTTTATGCGTATTTGCTACAGTACAATGTACTATGTAGGCTGCATTCACTTCTCAGCGGCACTGCAGAACTCCTCCATAGTGAATTTTTATAGCAAATCTCCAAGCATACCCATGTTCGTCGTGGCAACTTTCTTGATGCACACAAGACATTGACAAACTTCGCGCTGATGTCATCACATCAACGCCTGCTGCTTCAGCGCAGCACCATGCTGATTGCACTTTGTGTACGATGCCGTGCCGTCATGGCAATGTTATGTCATTCAAATTGGCAGTGCTCGTGGATCACTCACAAGTATCGTAAAGCACTGAAATGTGAATTTCTGAAAGCAGTCAACTATCATACTGAGCATTGTGAAGAATTTATCTCAGACCGCAGATTCTTACCAAGACATAGGCTCTGATCCGTTTCTTCGTCAAGATGTGTGTTTCTTCAGGTTCAAAATCCTTCGGGAATTGCATGCTGAACGCCATCGGCACTCCATTCCGTACAAACAGTGTTGAACTGTGAGTGAACAACTCGTCCTCTCCAATGGGCTCATCCATGGCGATGAGCCGTAAATTCGTTCACCTCAACTGACAAGTGATAGTTGAGAAAATTGTTACTATTTCCAATCCTGGCCTCTTGCTCCCAGCTACGCGCTTTGACGACGTGAGCTCTCCTCGTTCTTTGAAAACTGGGATAATCCGAATGTCACGGAAAAACGGCGGCTTGTATTTTGATCTGGTGAAAGAAACAAGGCTTTGCCATCCGTTTCAAGGAATGAATGAGAAACACATCTGGTGACGGACTGACATCAATGCTCCATTCGATTTCAGTGCAGTTGTCAAGTCTGTTTGAAAGTGCATGCATGACATGACAGCGCGTGTCGAAGCCAGCTACTAGCTGACGCGTTCTTCGCCAAATAAAAAA
>JBCCGX010000464.1:0-7632 GCA_039029035.1 Acidobacteriota bacterium
GACGGCTAGCGGTTGCGCCAGGCCCGTAGGCGCCAGGCATCCCAGCAGGCGGTGCAGATCAGGCCGATGACGAGCACGGCCATGATGCCCATGGAATGCGAGCCAAAGGCGTGGGCCGGCTCGTTGTAGGGGCAGAAGAGGCGCCAGATCGCATCGGCGGTCAGGCCGGCAGCGACGCCGCCGAGGATACCGACGCGGCGCGGTCTCGACGTCAGGCCGCGGCTCGAGAGCCACACGGCGAACAGCAGACAAGGGGCGCCCAGGGCCACCTCGTAGCGAAAGCAATAGACGCCGTACATCCACCCCATGCCGTCCGGCACCGGAACCGGGTCGTGCGCCGCACTGGCCATGGAGATGATCACGTGCAGCACGCCCGCCCCCACAGCGCCGAAGGTCAACAGTGCCAGACTGGGGCTCCTCCCGGGTACCGCCTCACGCAAGACGCAGGCCAAGAGAACGAACGCCACGGTCAGCTCGAGGGCGGAGAGCACCCAATGCCAAAAGCTACCGAGCAAGGTCGCATTGGTCTGCCAGCCGGTGCTGCGCCATAAGAAGAGCACCGTCGCAATACAGAAGAGCACGACAAAAGCGGCCATCCACCGGGTGACGGCGAACGGTTGCACCGGCCGCAGATCGCCCGAGATTTGCGCCTGCAAATCTTCCAAAGCGGTGTTGGGCTCGGTCATGGCACTCATGGCTTCAGACCTGACTCGTCTTTTTTCTCTTGGTCGTCCGCACGGCTTTGGTTACGGCCAGCGGTGGACGAAGTTTGCTTCAGCAGGCTCTCCAGCTGCTTGCGGGCTCGGTGGGCCCGCACCTTAGCGGCGCCCTCGCGGATACCCAGGATACCGGCGATCTCCTTGAAGCTGAAGCCCCAGATGTGGTGCAAGAGGAGCGGCTCGCGGCGATCTGCCGCCAGATGGCTCACCGCGCGACGCAAAAGATCCTGATCGGCCACCCCTTCGCCGAAGGCCGGCACCGGGACCTCCGGCAAATCTTCCACCGGCTCGATCTCCAACCGCCGGCGCCGCGCCCAGGCCCGACAATCCATCAGGTAGACGTGGCGCGCAATGCCAAAGGCCCAGGGCGCCATCGGGCGCGGCGGCGAGTAGGTATGGCGCGAGCGGTGGATTTGCAGGAAGGTCTCCTGCAAGAGGTCCTCGGCCCGCGGCCGATTGCGGGTCAACGAGATGAGGTAGCGACGCAGATCCGGCGCCAGCCGGCGATAGATGTTCTCGAAAGCCGCCATCTTGCCGGCCTGATAGGCGGCCATCCAAGCCGCTAGATCCTTGGCGGAGGCTCTCTCACCCGTGCTCACGCGCGGCTCACTCTTCGTTGGACGCTGCGGCGCCATCGTAGAGAACCTCCAACATTCGGCGGTGCGTTTCGGGCTGGAGAATCAACTCGAAATGGTCGGCATCGACATAGAAGGGCTCACCGACCAGAGCCGCCCTTTCCTGAGGTGAGAGCCACAGCTGACTGTCGACGGTCCCGTGGCCATCGCCCTCGGCGGTCGCCAGCTGGTGGACCTCGCCCATTTGCACGAGCCTCTTGTCGCCACTGAAAAGCGTCGTCCAGCCGCCATTCTCCTCGACCAGCACGGCCCGATCGGGGGTGTCCAGGGCGCGGCTCTGCAGCATGTAGTACCGCGTGTCGCCGAAGCCTTCCACATCGCGCCGCAACAGCGCATGAAAGCGCTGGGAGTAGGCGAGAACTGCCTCCAGGTACTGCAGCCTTTCGGTCTCGGTGCCGAAGAGATCTTGGCGGTCCGCCTTCGCCAGACGGGCTCGGGCCTCGGGCGCGAAGACCGACCAACCGTACTTCTGCCAGGCGTCAGCGTCGAAAATGTCGATCGCCAGCGGCTGGCCCGCGGAGTCCAGGAAGAGATCCTGCCGCAGGACGGGCAGATCCTGAAAAAAGGCCGGCACCGAGAACAGAACCTCAGGTCGCATGCGGCGGCCGACGAGCTGGACGTAGCGCCGGCCGCGGTGGATCTCTCGCAGCATGCGAAGGCTGCCACCGTTGGAGTTGCCCAGCAGCACCACCTTGCGCACATCGATCGCTGGTGGCGGCGCGGCGCGGCCGGCCTCGGCATCTTCGAGGCTGGCGCCACCGTACTTGAGCAGGTATCGGCAGACGTACCCCCCGTTCGACTGGCAGATCAGATCGACCTCGAGGCGCTCTTCGCCGCGCGCCACCCGCAGCGCTTCGAGCTGCTCGTGCAGCCGCTGCGCGGCCAATCGATGGTCGAGCCGCCAGTCGTAGGCGAAGAGAAAAGCACTGTCGCCGGCCTCGGGTGCGTTCAGATCGCCCCGTTGGTAGCCGTTGGCCTGCAGCAGCTCGATGATCGGTCCGTAGACGTCCTGGGAAAAGACCCCAGCGACGGTGATCTTCTCGATCGCGCGGGTGACTTCGAACCGGGTCTCGTCAGAGGACGGCCCGTAGTGGATCGGACGCGCCATCGAGTAGGCGCCATCCCGCGGGACGATCAACTGGCGACCACGGCCCCAGACGATCTTCTGGGTCTCTCGATCGCGCAGCTCGGTGCCAGTGCTGCCCGGCACGTAGATCACGGGTGTCTTGGAAGGGCTCTGCACGAGTGGCGCGAGGATCGGCGCCGGGGCACCGCTGCACCCCTCGAGACTCAACACGGCGACCAGCAAGCAGCCGACCAGGGGGACCTTCAGACGTAGCTCGGACGTGGGTCGACTCGGCAAAAAGAGTCCTCGCGCTTGCAAAGATTGTCGGATCAATTCGCCCGTGCAGTATACCCGAGGGCAGCGGCCAAGATCACCCTGCAGCGGCCAAGCCGCGTCGTGCCAACAGCGCATCGACCGCGGGCTCGCGACCGCGGAACGCCCGATAGAGCTCCATGCCGGGCTTGCAGCCGCCTTGGCTCAGCAGGCGCTCGAGCTTGTGTGCCGTCGGCGGATGGAAGAGGCCTTGCTCTTGGAACGCTTCGAAGGCATCGGCATCCAACACCTCGGACCACAGATAACCATAGTAGCCAGCGGAGTAACCGCCCGAGAAGATGTGAGCGAAATAGGCGCTGCGGTAGCGCGGAATGATCTCGCGCAACAGACCGATACCGCGCATCGCTCGACTCTCGAAGGTCTCGGGGCCAAAGGTCTCGGCAGTAGCGGAGTCCAAGGCCTCCAGCCCGTCCTGCCCCTGATCGTGCCAGGCCATGTCGAGGTAGCAAGCCGCCATGTACTCGACCGTTCGGAAACCCTGGTTGAACTTGCCCGCCGACCGGATCTTGGTGATCAGCTCGTCGGGGATCACTTCGCCGGTTCGGTAGTGCCTGGCATAGAGCCGCAGAAGCTCCGGCTCGCTCATCCAATTCTCCATCAGCTGCGACGGGAACTCGACGAAGTCACGCGGTACGTTGGTTCCTGAAAGGGAAGCGTAGGTGACGTCTGAGAGCAGGCCGTGGAGGGCGTGGCCGAACTCGTGAAACACCGTTTCGGCATCGTCGAAGGAGAGCAGTGCCGGCGAACCGTCGGCGGGTGGTGCAAAGTTGAAATCGTTGGTGATGATCGGTCGGACCTCGCCGTCGAGCCGGGACTGGGCCCGCAGATCGTTCATCCAGGCACCGCCGCGCTTGCTCTCGCGAGCGAAGAAATCCATGTACAGCACACCGAGGTGGCTGCCATCGCCCTTCTGGACCTCGAAGACCTGTTGGTCCGGGTGCCACTTGGGAACCTCTTCGAGCTCACTGAACGTGAGGCCGAAGAGCTTGCCGGCGAGCAGAAAGGCGCCGTCGCGCACCGCGGTGAGCTCGAAGTACGGCCGCAGGGCCTCCTCGTCGAGATCGAAGCGGGCTTGGCGTACCTTCTCGGCGTAGTAGCGCCAATCCCACGGCTGCAGATCACCTTCTACCCCGTCCGCGAGCAACATCGCCTGGAGGTTCTCACGCTCGGACTCGGCCACCGCCAGGGCGGGCTGCCACACTTTGTCGAGCAGCTCGTAGACCCGCTCGGGGGTCTCGGCCATGGCATCGGCCAAGACGTAATGCGCGTGGGTCTCGTAGCCCAGGAGTAACGCACGCTCGGCCCGGAGTGCCGCCATGCGCACCAAGCCCGTCCTATTGTCGTGCCCGTTGCCACCCGCCCCCTGGCGGGCGAAGGCGGCGAAGATCTGCCGCCGCAGCCGACGATTGGGCGAGTACTGCAAGAAAGGCTCGATGCTCGGCCGTGCCGGCGTGAAGGACCACCCGTCGGTATGGCCGCGGCGCCGCGCCTCTGCCGCCGCCGACGCCACCAGGCCCTCGGGCAAGGCACCGAGATCTTCCTGTCGAGTGACATGGAGCTCAAAGGCGCCGAGCTCAGCCAGCAGATTCTGGCTGTACTGCTGCGCCAGCTCGGCCAGCTCACGGTTGATCGCACGTAGCCTCTCCTGGGCCGGCGGCTCCAGGTGGACACCGGCGCGGACGAAGTCCTTACGCGTCTCCTGCAGCAGCTTCAGCTGCTCGCCCTCGAGCGCCAAGGTCTGACGCTGCGCGTAGACCCTTTCGATGCGCTCGAAGAGCGCCTTGTCCAGCGTGATGTCGTCGCGATGGGCCGAGATCTCCGGCGCCAGCTGGCGCGCCGTGCGGCGGATCGCCTCGCTCGAATGAGACCCGTTGAGGGTGAAGAAGACCCGGGCGACTCGCCGCAACAGCTGGCCGGTTCGCTCCAGCGCTTCGATGGTGTTGGCGAACGTCGGCGCCTCGTCGGTCTCGACGATGGCGGTGACCTCCGCCTTCTGCTCGTCCATGGCGGCGCGCATGGCGGGCTCGAAATGGTGGTCCTCGATCTCGGCGAAGGGCGGCACCGCAAAGGGCGTCTGCCATTCGCCGAGCAGCGGATTCGTAGCTTCGTTGTTTGTCTCGGTATCTATCATCGGTATCCGATAGCCAGCGGTGACCGCGGGCCGATTTCCATGGTTGAGTAGCTGATGGTCGTCCTAGAAACCTCGGTTGCCCGAGCAACACAGCTTCTAGGTCTTGGACTGCTGGCACGCTGCCGGGGTTACCGCCGATCAGGCCCCCTCCCTGCCGACGGCGGTCAACCGAAGTTAGAGAATACCCGACACGGTCGCCAGAGGCCTCCTGCGCCGATCATCGACCTCCTCCGAGGATTGTGGTAAAAACCGCAAGGGATCGGCCGCCCGGCCGCCTCATCCCTCCTTCCCTTTCTTCATTTCGCCCCAGACCCGTCATTTCGATTCAGAAAGTTGATCCCGTGAGCAGCCATCCGTCTCTCTCCATGCAGAAGATCGTCTCCCTCGCCAAGCGCCGTGGCTTCGTCTACCAGAGCTCGGAGATCTACGGTGGCCTGCGCTCCGCTTACGACTACGGACCGATGGGCGTCGAGCTGAAGCGCAACTTGATGAACGAGTGGTGGCGCGCCATGGTGCACAGCCGGGAAGATATCGTCGGTCTCGACGCCTCGGTCATCATGCACCCGAAGGTGTGGCAATCGAGCGGCCACCTGGCCAACTTCGCCGACCCCCTGGTCGATTGCAAGGTCTGTGGCGAGCGCTTCCGCGCCGACAAGGCACCGCGACTGGCCGAAGGTGAGCCGGCGCCGATCTCCCTGGCCGACAAGGGCCGGGCCAAGGTGGCGCTGGAGAAGATCGAGACTGTCTTCGGCCTCCAACTGGAGCGGCGCAAGAAGGATCTACACGGCGCGGTGGCCGGTGAGCGCGGCTATGTCTGCTCCAACTGCGGCTCGCCGTTCTTGAGCGACGAGCGCCAGTTCAACCTGATGCTGCGCTCCTTCCTCGGCCCGGTCGATCCGATCGGTGACGTCGTCGCCGCCGTGCGCCGCGCCGTCGAGACGGGCCAGGACGAGACAGCGCAGCGCGCCGCCGCTGAAGAGGTGCTGACCGACAACTCGGTCTACCTGCGCCCGGAAACGGCGCAAGCGATGTTCGTGCAGTTTCCCAATGTGCTGCAATCGACCAGCGCCAAGGTCCCCTTCGGCATCGCTCAGATGGGCAAGAGCTTCCGCAACGAGGTGACGGTGGAGCACTTCATCTTCCGCTCGGTGGAGTTCGAGCAGATGGAGATGGAGTACTTCGTGCCGCCCGGCGATGGCCCGCAGTGGCTCGACTACTGGAAGGAAGCCCGCCTCGCCTGGTGGCAGGCCGTCGGCCTGCGGCCGGAGAACCTGCGTCTGCGGCCCCACGGAGACGACGAGCTGGCCTTCTACAGCGACGGCTGCTTCGACGTCGAGTACCTCTTCCCCTGGGGTTGGGACGAGCTCGAAGGTATCGCCTCGCGCACCGATTACGATCTCAACGCGCACAGCCAGGGCTCGGGCAAGAAGCTCCAGTACTTCGATCCCGAAGCCACCAACCCCGAGACCGGTAAGAAGGGCTGGCGCTACCTGCCGCACGTGATCGAGCCCGCCGCCGGCGCCACCCGCGGCGTGCTGGCCGTGCTGTGCGATGCCTATGCGGAAGAGGAAGCCGACGCCGACGGCAAGGGCCAGCGGACCCTGCTCCGTCTCCACCCCCGCCTGGCGCCGATCAAGGCCGGCATCTTGCCGCTGGTGAAGAAGGACGGCATGCCCGAGACCGCTCGCCGCATCGTCGACGACTTTCTCAAGGCCGGCGTCAACGCCAAATACGATCAGCAGCACGCTATCGGCAAGCGCTACGCCCGTCACGACGAGGTCGGTACGCCCTACTGCCTCACGGTCGACGGCCAGACGCGCGAAGACGAGACCGTCACCATCCGCTACCGCGATGATCGAAGGCAAGAGCGGATCAAGGTGGCGGAAGCGGTCGAGGTGGTGCAGAAGGCGCTACGGGACTGAGTTGCCGGGATTGTCCTGCCACAAATGCTGTGGCAGGCGACGCACCAGGGCCGGGAACACGTCCAGCGCGTTGCCGTTCAGGTTGACCAGCTCGAGCGCCGGCAAGGCGTCGACGGCCGAGGCGTCGGTCAGCTGATTGTCGTCGACCATCAGCTGGCGCAGCTTCGGCAAGCCGCTCAATCCATCGAGCGTGGTCAGCCGGTTGCGCGCCAGGTTGAGATCTTCCAGTTGTGGCAAGCCCGTGAGGCCGGTGGCAGACTGGAGCTGGTTGTCGCTCAAGTCGAGCCGCTCTAGCCGCTCACGTCCGGCGAGACCCGATACTCGGGTGATCTGATTGTCTGCCAGGTCGAGCGTCCGCAGCTCGGGTAGATCCGGCAGCTTGTCGAGTGATTCGATGGCGTTGCCTCGCAGGTCGAGAACGCGCAAGGCCTGACAGCCGGCAAGGTCCGCCAGGTTCCACAGGCCCCCGTTTTGGATCATCAGGAAGCTCAGCTCGGTCGCCGCGGCCAGACCTTCGAGGCGATCGAGCGCGGAGGCATTCAGAATCCGCACCCGTGCGAGCTTGGGTAGGCCGGCCAACGCCTCCAAGCTGTCGAGCTCCGGTGCCGCGGTGAGGCCGAGGGCCCAGACGTGCCCGTCCTCATCGATCTCCACCCAGTTGCCGCTGGTGCTGGCCAGCTCGCCTTCGACCCCGAGCTGCCGCGGCGGCAGGCCGGCGCTCGCCAGCAGGCTTCGCAAAGCCTCGATCTCGCCGGCGTCGAGATGGATGCGACCGGCTTCGACGTCGGCGAAGGTCTGGGGGCCGGTGTGGCAGGCGGCGGTGAGC
>JBCCGX010000465.1:0-7628 GCA_039029035.1 Acidobacteriota bacterium
GGCGATCACCGTGCTGACCCCGGAGCTCGCTTCGCCAGAGCGCCGGGCCGACGTCGTCCACCTTTTGGTCGGCCTGCCCTTCTTCGCCGTCTTTGCTTTGCTGATCGCCTACGGCGACCGCCTTCTGGGGACGTGGCTGCGTGAGAAGCTCACCATGTTGCTCACCTTCTCGGCTCTCGGGCGGATGTTCGTCTTCACCGCCAACGGCCTTGGCTGGAAACCCGGCATCAACTGGCTACCAATCGCGGTCAATTTTCAATCGACCGAGCCCACCCCGAGAATGCTGATCAACGCGCTGTTGATGGGGGTTATCGTCGTCCTGCTGGTGCGCGCCGCCTGGGTGCCTTTCTTCCGACGTCTCAAGGAAAGAAGGGCTGCATGAGCAAGGTGCCCGGTAACGGCAGCAGCGGCAACGGCAGTCTGGCAGAGGCAAGCTTCCACCCTTCCCTCATCTCGTGGAACTTGACCCGTCTGTGCAACCTGAAGTGTCCCCACTGTTACCTCTCGGCGGGTAAGAAGACGACCGACGAGCTCACTACCGAGGAATGCCTCGGCCTGCTCGACGAGATGCAGGGTCTCGGGACTGAGATGGTCATCCTCACCGGCGGCGAGCCCCTCCTACGCAAGGACATCTACGACCTGGCCACGGCCTCGGCGGAGCGCGGCCTGTGGGTGGTGATGGGCACCAACGGTGTGCTGCTCGACGAGCGCGTGGCGCGCAAGATGGTGGAATGCGGCGTCAAGGGCGTCGGCATCTCGATCGACTCGATCGACCCGGCGAAGCACAACAGCTTTCGCGGCGGGCCGGACTCTTGGGAATACTCGGTGCGCGCCCTCGAAGTGGCCAAGGCCAACGGGCTCGAGGTGCTGGTGCAGACCACCGTCATGGATATGAACCGCGACGAGATCCCGCAGTTGATCGATTTCGCCCGTGACAAAGGCGCCTGGTCGTTCAACCTCTATTTCCTCGTGCAGACCGGCCGAGGGCAGCGCATGAACGACCTCTCCGCCGGCGAGACTGAGGGGCTTCTCACCGATCTGGTGAAAGCGCAGGAAGACTACAAGCCGATGCTGGTGCGCTCGAAGTGCGCGCCACAGTTCAAGCGCATCGCCTACGAGCTCGGCCGCACCGGCCTGGAGAGTGGCGGCTGCATGGCGGGCACCGAATACTGCCGCATCACTCCCGATGGCGACGTCACCCCCTGCCCTTATATGACCGTCTCCGCCGGCAACGTCCGCCAAGAGAGCTTCAGCGACATCTGGCGCCATTCCTCCGTCTTCACCGCCCTGCGCGACCCCTCCCGCCTCGGCGGCCGCTGCGGCGCCTGTGAGTACAAAGAGCTCTGTGGCGGCTGCCGCTGCCGCGCCTACGCCGGCTTCGACGACTACCTGGCCGAGGATCCCGCTTGCCCCCACGTGCCCACCGGCGTACCCCTTGACCTAGATAGCATCCTGTGGACCGAAGAAGCCCGCCAGCGGCTGGAGCGCATCCCTATCGTCTTCATCCGCAAGAAAGTCGAGCAAGGGCTCGAAGGTTACGCCCGCAGCCAGGGCGAGCGCCGGATCACTCTCGAGCTCTACGAACGGGGCCTGCAAGGCTCGGGTCGCGGGCCGGCGGCGTTCTCCGGCATGCCGAAATTCGTCAAGGCGGAGCGGCCGCGGGCGGATTGAGCTTGCCAACAACGATCGCGACAACGGCACCTCAGGGACAACATCTGTCGGACGTGATTGTCGCTAAAACTCACGTCCGATAAGCCTTGATCTCGCACCTTGGCGACCCATCTCGGGCAAGGCCTCTGCGGCCTTGAGTGGTTCTTCAATCCTGTTCGCTATGCCCGATGTCGCGAATCGTCGCTTCAAGTCACGGCCAAGAAGCTTTCGAAGGTGATTTGTTTTTTCACAGTCCGTCCGCGACCAAACTGAACTCCAGCCCAGCACCGACCTGTAGATGCGACGGGTCGCTCGCCGCCGCCAGTTACCTCGCTTCGTTCAGAACTTGCCCGGTTTGCCAAAGCTCTCCTCGCGAGCGACTCTCTTAACCCCTTCATCTGAACGTTAAAGTGTGGCATTATTGAATGATCAGGGCTATGCGCCAGCTCTAAGATCGAGTCATTTCGCGGAAATCTTTCTGCTTTCTGTGTTTCAGTTCGCTATTCCACCATTTTCCTGCTTTACATTGCCGAAAAATTTTAATTCGGTGAAACAATTCCCCTGCCATCTACGTATGACACCATAGCATGAAATAAGGAATCAGCTGATCGAGATAGCCACCGTCCAGCATTTTCCGCGGCATCTCGCCGCTCTCTCTTGATCTTACTGGTTTGACAATTTGACCTCAAGCTCTCCGTTCGGCTTGGCCGGACGAAGGGCAACCCATGGCGGAGTTCACCATGAGCACACACCAAGAGATACTCCCATCGTTCAAGCCTTGTCGTTTGCTTACGATCGCCCGTCGCAGCGCGATCGGAGCCGTCTCCTAGGCGCCTTACCCTGTTCGCGAAGGATCGAGGGAGGCCATGGAGCTCGTCGCTTTCTTATTTCGCCAGTCCCGAAGTGTGCTCGTTTCGGCGATCGTGCTAGGGGCGATCAGCGGTACCAGCAGTGCGGGTCTGCTGGCGTTGATCAATCTGGCGCTCTCCGGTGACTCGCAGTGGGACAAGGCGCGCTTCGGCTGGGCCTTCGGCGGACTTTGCCTGTTCGTCACCCTAGCGACGGTGCTGGCGCACATCGCGATGGTGCGCCTCGGGCAGCAGGCAATCCTCGACTTGCGGCTACGACTCAGCCGGCAAATCCTGGCCACGCCGCTGCAGCATCTCGAGAAACTCGGCCCCCATCGACTGTTGGTCGCGCTGACCGACGACATCACCTCTCTGACGACGGCCTTGACGGTGGTGCCGGCAATAACGATCAATGGCGGCTTCGTGGTCGGTGGGCTGATCTACCTCGGCTGGCTGTCGCCGAAGCTCTTCCTGCTCCTCTTGGCGCTGCTCGGCTTAGGTACCGCCAGCTACTACCTGCCGTCACGCAACGGCATGGCTGGCTTTCGCGTCGCACGCGAGGAGCGCGACGCCCTCTACGGACACTTTCGCGGCATCACCGAGGGCATCAAGGAGCTGAAGCTCCACCGGCGGCGGCGCGAGAGCCTTCTTGGACGGCTCGAAGCGACTGCCGAGTCGCTGCGCCGGCATTGGGTGCGGGCCATGACCCACTTCGTGGTCGCCGCGCGGTGGGGCCAGCTGATGATCTTCGGCGTCATCGGTCTCCTGATCCTCGCACCAGACGCCTTCCAAGCCGGGCGCGAGACCCTGACCGGTTACAGCCTGGCCCTGCTCTGGCTGATGACACCGCTGCAGGTCATTCTGAGCTCGGTGCCGGATCTGGGACGGGCCGGAGTGACGATCCAGAAACTCGAGCAGTTGGGCTTCTCTTTACCCCGCGAGCTCGACCCTGAGACCACGGCGGAGCTCACTCGACAGGGCCAGCAATCGCGGTCAGCGAAGAGTCTGGAACTGCGAGAGGCGGTTTTCGCCTACCGGATCGAAGACGAGGACAGGGAATTCGTCGTCGGCCCGATCGATTTGCAGCTCGACGCTGGTGAGCTGGTCTTCCTAATCGGTGGCAACGGCAGCGGCAAGACTACCTTGGCTAAGCTTCTGGTCGGCCTCTATCGACCGCAGGCCGGGGAGATTCGACTCGACGGACAGACGGTGGGCGAGGCGTCGACCGAAGCGTTTCGCGAGAGCTGGTCGACCGTCTTCTCCGACTTCTTTCTCTTCGACGGCCTGCTCGGCCTCGAACGACCGGAGCTCGACGAACAGGCGCGGCAGGGGCTCGAGAAACTGCGCCTGAGCCACAAGGTCGAAGTCACGGGCGGTGAGTTTTCGACCACCGCACTATCCCAGGGGCAGCGCAAGCGCCTGATGCTGCTGACTGCCTGGCTGGAGGACCGCCCGTTCTATCTCTTCGATGAGTGGGCGGCGGATCAAGATCCTGAGTTCAAAGAAATCTTCTACCGCCAGCTTCTACCCCAGCTCAGAGACAACGGGAAACTGGTTGTCGTGATCAGCCACGACGACGCGTATTACGAAGTAGCCGATCGCATCATCAAGCTCGACTATGGCCAGGTTCAATACCAAGACGAGAAGCGAAATACCGACGGAATTGAACCGGAAATTTCGCGGCTGACGCCTTAATAAGTGTAGGCCAATCGAATCGACCCATGCTCTGCCTTTGCAGTCTGAACCGACACTTCGACTCAGGACGATCGCTGTGACAGGAAGTAGCGTCACGACCCCTGCGCCGGGAGATCCCGCTGTGACCAACCTGGTCCAGGCGGTGAGGCGTGGTGTCGACAGCCAGCCGAGCAAGGTGGTCTACACCTTCCTGGCGGATGGCGAGCGCGAGGCAGACCGACTGACGTACGCCGAACTCGACCACCGCGCGCGGACGATCGCCGAGATGCTACGCCAGAACGGTGCCGCCGGCCAACGCGCTCTGCTGCTCTTCCCGCCCGGGCTCGATTTCATCAGCGCTTTTCTAGGGTGTCTTTACGGCGGGGTGATCGCCGTCCCGGCCTATCCGGTGCGCGCCAACCGCCCGCAACCCCGGCTGCGCTCCATCCTGCATGACGCCGAGCCGAGCATCGCCCTGACCACCGGCGGAATGATCGCGCGCCTCGGCCAGTTGCAGCGGCACCTGCCGGAGATCTCGCGCCTGCGCTGGCTGACGACCGATCCCGAATCGCCCGACATGCAAGCCGGCGAAGCGACGGCGGATGGCTGGATAGCGCCTGCGATCGATGGCGACAGCCTGGCCTTCTTGCAGTACACCTCGGGCTCGACGGCGACGCCCAAAGGGGTGATGGTCAGCCACCTCAACCTGATCCACAACGAGGAGGCCATCCGCCGAGCCTTCGGTATGGGTCGCGACTCGGTGGTCGTCAGCTGGCTGCCGCCCTACCACGACATGGGCTTGATCGGCAGCGTGCTGCAGCCCCTCTACGCCGGTGCGCGGGCCATCCTGATGTCGCCGATGGCTTTCCTTCAGAAGCCCATGCGCTGGCTGCGGGCAGTGAGTGAGTACCGCGCCGACGTCTCGGGCGGGCCGAACTTCGCCTTTGATCTGTGCTGCGAAAGGCTCGATCCGGAACAGCTGGCGGCGCTCGATCTGAGCGGCTGGCAGGTGGCCTTCAACGGCGCCGAGCCGGTGCGCCCCGCGACCCTGGAGCGCTTTGCCGAGACCTTCGCAGAGACCGGCTTTCGCTACCAGGCCTTCTACCCCTGTTACGGCCTGGCCGAAGCGACCCTCTTCGTCTCCGGCGGCGCCACCGAGGCCGCTGCACCGGTCGCCAGCTTCGTCACCGAGGCCCTGGACCGACACCGGGTGGAGACCGGGCCCACGTCGGTCGGCGACGAGTCGAGCGATGGAGCATCGGCTACAGAGCGTCGACTGGTGAGCTCCGGGCGGGCCTGGCCGGGACACGAGATCGCCATCGTCGATCCCGAGACCCTGGAGCTCGCCGCGCCCGACGCGGTGGGCGAGATCTGGGTCACCGGGCCGAGCATCGCCCAGGGCTATTGGCGACGCCAGGAGCAGACGGCGCGGGATTTCCACGGCTCGATTGCCGGCGAGGCAGCCGGAACGGTCTACCTGCGCACCGGTGATCTCGGCTTCTTAGACTGCGGCGAGCTCTATGTCACCGGCCGAATCAAAGACCTGGTGATCATCCGTGGGCGCAATCTCTATCCTCAGGACCTGGAGCACACAGCGGAAGGTGCCCACCCCGCCTTGCGCTCGGGCTGCGGCGCCGCCTTCGCCATCGATTCCGAAGGCGAGGAGCGCCTGGTGATCGTCCACGAGATCGCCCGACGCCTAGAGGCCGACGCAACCGAAGCGGCGGCGGCGATTCGCCAGGCGGTGGCCGAGGAGCACGAAGTCCGGGTGCACGATGTGGTCATCCTGCGTGCCGGTCACTTGCCCAAGACGACCAGTGGCAAGATCCAACGCCACGCCTGCCGGGCGGCCTACCCCGCGGGGGATTGGAAGGTTCTGGTCCGCGCCACCTCGGGTGGGGATCGGATCCTGGCCGAGGCGCCGCGATCGGGTTTCGACCGCGCCGCCTTCGAGGCCACCGAGGGGGCGGCGCGGGAGGCGCTGCTGGCGGATTTCCTCAGCCGTGAAGCGGCCCATGCCCTGCGCCTCGACGAGGCGATCGACCGGCGATCGCCCCTGACTCGTCTCGGGCTCGATTCGTTGACCGCGGTGGAGCTCAAGCAGGGCCTCGAGGCCGAGCTCTCGGCCGAGGTCTCGATCGCTTCGCTCCTCGGAGGTTGCACGGTCGAGGAGCTCGCGGCGGAGCTGGCGACGGCTCTCACACACCACCGGCCGCGGACCGCGCCAGCACCGACACCAGCCGCCGGCGCGGCGGACGGCGAGCATCCTCTATCCCACGGCCAGCGGGCGCTGTGGTTCCTCGCCCGCCTGGCACCGGATAGCACGGCCTACAACGTCACCGCCGCGGCGCGCCTACTCTGGCGCCTGGATGCCGCCGCTCTAAAGCACGCCTTGACCGACCTGGTCGAACGCCATCCGGTGCTGCGATCGACCTTCCACCAGGTCGATGGCCGGCCGATTCAGCGCATCCACCCCGAGCCTCGTTTCGGCTTTCGAGTCCACGACGCCAGCCTGTTGAGCGCTGCGGCGCGGACGGCGGCGCTCGATGCCGAGGCGGACCGAGTCTTCGACCTCGAGAACGGTCCGCTCTTCCGGGTCACGGTGTGGAGCACATCGCACGATGAGCACCTACTGCTGGTCGCCATGCACCACATCATCTCCGACTTCTGGTCGATGGCGATCCTCGCCCGCGAGCTCGGCGCGCTGTACCGATTCCACAGCCAGACCGAGTCGGAAGCAGCGGATCGCGCGCCGGCGGATCTGCCGCGCTTGCTGCTGACCTATGGCGACTACGCCGTCTGGCAGCGCGAGCGGCTGGCTGGTGAGGCCGGCCGGCGACAATGGGATTTCTGGCGCCAGCGCCTCCATGGACCGCTGCCCGAGCTCGAGCTGCCGGTCGATCGGCCCCGGCCGGCGGTGCGCTCGGACCGCGGCAGCGAGCACAAAGATCTACTGAGCACCGAGCTCACCTCGGCCGTCCGGCGCCTCGCCACCGACCACGACACAACGCTCTTCATGACCTTGCTGGCGGCCTACCAGACGCTGCTGCAGCGCCTTTGCAACCAGGACGACTTGGTCGTCGGCACCCCGACCGCCGGCCGTGGCGCCGCCAGCCTGGCAGGCCTGGTGGGCTACTTCGTCAATCCGGTCGCCCTGCGCGCCGACCTGGCTGGTGATCCGAGCGTGACCGAGCTTCTCGGGCGCACCCGCAGCGGCGTGATCGAGGCCTTCGAGCACCAGGACTTCCCCCTCGCCTTGCTCGCCGAACGCCTGCAGCCGGACCGTGATCTGAGCCGCTCGCCCCTGTTCAACACCCTTTTCGTGCTGCAGGGCTCGCAGCACCCGGAGGAGCGCCACCTGGCGGCCTGGGCCGTCGGTCTCGATGGGGTCGACGCCGCCATCGAAGGCTTGGAGCTGCAATCCGTCGCCATCGAGCAGCGCGTCGCCCAATTCGA
>JBCCGX010000466.1:0-7622 GCA_039029035.1 Acidobacteriota bacterium
AAGAGCGCCAGCGCGCGGCCGTCGAGGGTCGGAATGTCGACGGTGGGTAGCAAGCTGGGATTGCCGATGTCCGCCAGACTGGTCGGCGCGACGAATCCGTGGCTACCGGGCAAGCCGCTCCAAAGGCCGATTGCATCCACCATACCGCTGGCCAAGTCGAGGCGATGGGTTTCGACGATCAAAAGCCCCGTGATCGGCGAGAAGAAGTTCGCCAGCCAGAGGATGCCGTCGCCGCCATCGGCGCTCCTGGCGCACGGAACGTCAGGCAGCACCTGGGTGACGTTGCCCAGATCGGGCTCGAGCAAGACGAGCTCGCAGCTCGAAGGGGCGAAGCGGATGGCATAGAGATCGCCGTTGTCGGCGACGAGAGACCACGCCTCGATTCCCATGTCCAGCACCGGCGAGGTCGAGGCGGTGGTGGGATCGACCTCGAGTAGAGTCGGCCCATCGGCAACGAAGAGCCGACCGGCCTCGTCGAACGCCAGGCCGATCGCCTCCTGGCTGCCGACGTCGCCGATCCTGGTCGTCGCGCCGGTGGCGCGGTGGATCCGCAGCAAGCTGGTGGTCGTGGGGCCGGAAAGCTCGAGGCCGAAGAGGGTGCCGTCGGGCGCGGTATCCAGCGAGAGGATCGTCGGAGGCGCTTCGAGCAAGACGATCGGGTCGCTGGCCCCGTTCTCGAGGTCGACGGTGACCAACTCGCCGTTACTCACGGTGAGGCCGATCGGAGTGGCAGAAGCCGGGCCGCAGAGCGCCGCCATCAGGGAGGCCGCCAACAGGGGCCGACAAACAGAGGATGTCATCGTAAGTCTCCTAGGCAGGGAATGATAAATGTTATTGTAGCATAGAGTGGGGCTGGGCAGCCACTGGGTAGGCCAAGGCGGACTCTTCCCTGGTCTCCCTACCGTCTGTCGTTGACCTGGATGAGGTCCGAAGTACCTGCGCATCGAGTGCGGACGCCGGGGTCGCTCGCTCCCTGCCGCTTACAGGGCTTGCTCCAGCCTTCCGGCGTATCCGAGCACCCCATCCGGTGATGGTCAGCGTTTCAGTGGACGGCAAAAGATCCGAGCGTTAGGTGGGGACGCCAAGGAAATGATTTCCTTGGCTTTCCCACTGCCCGTCTCGCGCTTCCAACCACGTCCAGAGACTCGAACATCCAGTGGGGACACCAGGGAAATGATTTCCTTGGCCTTCCCACCGCCCGCGGCTGCCTCGAGCCGCTCTCCGGCGCCCGGATCCAGCGCTGTAGAAAACGACTCGGCTCGAGGAGAGCGCGAAACAGCGAGTGGGAACGCCAAGTCAGTCATTTCCCTGGCCTTCCCACCACTCGTTGCGGACTTCGAACGACGTCGGGAGCCCAGGGCAGGGAGTGGAGGCACCCTGCCGGCGCTGCGCCGATCCTTCACGGGGCTTGGAGGCGCCTCAAGACGCGATAGGGCGGCCGGATCGTCCGCTGTCCGGCAGCCTGAGGCCCGACGAGAGGGTCGAACATCGAGTGGGTTCTCCAAGTCGGAGTGTTCCCTGGCCTACCCACCGTTGGAGACAGCGCCTTCGAGCTCGTCGGCCTACGGCGCACCCTCGGTGGCGTTGTCGTCGCGGTCGTCGGCAGCGGTGTCAGCCGCTGTCAACAGCTCGGAGCCACCGTCGTTCAACGCTGCAGCAGCTGCCGGCGGGGCTTCGGTGCCCGTGAGCTTCTTCTTCGCCCGTCGACCGGGCCGGCTGAGCCCGGGCCGCACCGTGGCGGCGAGGTCGTCGAGTCCGGCGAGCTCCAGGGCCGACTCCAGGAAGCGGCAGCTCTTGTCGAGAAAGGTGTTGTGTGCCGCTGCCGCCCGCTGCCACGCCGCCTTGGCGATCGTCTCCTGGGTCTCCCCGGTCTTCACCGCTGCCAGCGCCTGGCCGAGCTCGCGGTGGGCGTCGCTCAAGGTCGCCACCATGCGGCCGCGATCGATTGCGATGCCGGCGACCGTCGCCTCCGGTATCGACCACTCGGCGTCCGCCAGCCGGCGGACCACCGGGCCGAAGGCCGCATGCAGCTCCTTGGGCTCGCGCGGCAGACTGCCCCGCAGGCCGAGGAAGCGATCACCCTCGCCACCCTCCCACGCGCCGCGGCAGAACTGCCGCAGCGCCTTCGCCGCGTCATACAGTCGATCGTTCGCCGCGTCGCGCTTCTGGCGCCACAGCCGCAGCTCGTCACCGATCCGCTCCAGCGTCTCGCTCGCCACCTCCAACTGCTGCCGCAAGACCTCCATCCGCTGCGCGATCCGTACCGCCAGCCGACCCCCGCAATCCAGCCCATCTTCTGCCGTAGAGGTGCCGCCCAAATGCTCTTCTAGACCCGCGTCGATCAGCGCAGCGCAGCTGTAGGCAGCCGAAGTCGCGGTCAAGCCTTCTTCGATCCGAGCAAGGGTCTTCTTTGGCATGGTAGCTCCTCCGTTAGGGCGCGCGGCAGCTATCTTCCCAGAGCTTCGGCATGGAATTGATGCTCGATCTCTGCGTATCGCGCGCGAAGCATAGCAGGCGTGTCATCGTCCGGCTACTCGCTGCTCGAAGCATCCAAGTCGTGGAGCTACAGATAATGCTCCCTGATCACCCTCAAATGATGCAGCTCGTGTCCGGCGATATGGTGCGCGATCGCCCGCACGCTCATCCGCGTGCCGTCGGCGACGCCGGTGCGAGTGAGAGACTCGGAGGGCAAGGCGTCGAATAGGGCGATGGTCGAGTCGCGCACCGCCGAGTATTCCGCCAGGATGCTCGAGAGCTCGCGCCCGTTGGCTGCCGACTGCGCGGCGAAGGCATCCTGCTCGAAGCCCGGTAGCTCGGTGGTGTCGCCCCGGGCGAAGCGCAGGGCGCGGTAAGCGTAGATGCGCTCGTCGTCGACGATGTGGACGAGAATCTCCTTGATCGTCCATTTGCCCGGGGCGTAGCGACTGAGGAGCTGGTCTTCCGATAGGGCCAGGGTGAGATCCCTGACGATCTCGAAGTTTTTCCGCAGATACTCCAGGACCCGGCCGTCGTCGGGCAGGAGGTCGATGTACATGGCGGCGTAGGGGGCGTATTCCCCGGTCGCAGGCTTTCCGATGGCTTGCAAGTTGGGCTCTCCCGAGGGTTGTTGAACCTGAGGGCCGGCGGAGCGGGAACGTATCATGCCAGGTAAGGACGATCGGGGGGCGCGAGTCTCGGCGGTGTGTGGGAATAATGCCCTAGCTGGGCCGTAGAGGTTGGTATGAAAGATCGACGGTGCCCGCGCGACGGGAGGAAGCTGATGGCGAGGCGGCACAGGGAGCTCGCCTTCCTTTTCTGCCCGGATTGCCGGGGGGTGTGGCTGACGCGCGACAACTTCCGTCATCTGCGCGAACTGACCGTTGATCCGTCTTGGCAGCCGCGTTTACCAGAGACTGGGTTGTTCGTTCGCCGCCCGCGCATCGTCGAGGGCGCAGCGCGTTGCGTCTGCGCCGAGGGGCCGCTGATGGACGCGGTCGACGAGCAAGGTGTCGTGGTGGACGTTTGCCCGTCGTGCTCGGCTGTGTGGCTGGACGGCCGCGAGATTCAGAAGATCTACTATGCCTATCGGGGGAAGCGGATCAGCTACTTCGACTTGGGCCAGGCGATCCTGCGGCTTGTCGACCGAACTCTCTTTCGGAGCTAGAGGACTTCGCTCGCCGCCCGCTGCAACCGCGAGCTCGCCGGCTTGCCCTCAGCGCGTTAACAATCTTCTCGCTTGGGCATCTATGGCAACAGATCGTTTGGCTCCCGTCACCAGGCAGCCGTTGCACGGTGATCGACGCGGAGCGAACAGCCGGCGTCGTGCTGCTCTCCGCGGCGCTGTGAGCAATCCATACGAGCCCTACTAGGAGATGGAATGAAAAGAAAGGTACTCTCGTGTCTGGCGGCATCTCTCACCGTGGCGGCGGTCTTCGGACTCTCCGCCCTCTATCCGGCACCGGACGTGACGGCCGAGCCGTACTGCTCGCAGATGAGCTGCTCCAATGCGGTGATGAAGACCATTGGCCCACGGACGTTTTCGGACCTTAATGATTGCGACTGGGCGGAGATGGACGCGTTCGGTCTGCTCCAATTCGAGGCGCAGATCGATTGTGGCAACCTCGGGTTCTGCACCGAGCCGCAGTTCCTCATTACCAAGCCTTGCACGGCCACGTCTCCACCGTACACGGTGGACATGCAGGTGAGGTACTCGTGTGCCCGCTGCGGTAGCGGGTTTCAACAGGCCGAGTAGGCCATCGATGTCGTAGCGGCCCGCAGGACCTGCGAGACGGCTCGCAGGTCCTTATCTCGTCAGGCGTCTGGAACTACTGCTTCCACACCGGCATTCGACCAGCGAGCTTCGCTAGAAGCCGATCGAGGGGATCTGTGGAAGAGCCTTGGAGTTCTGGAGGTATGCTAGTCTGGTTTCTCTAGGAGGTTCGGTGTGACCAAGACGATCCAGGCATTCTTTGACGGCGAGATCTTGAGGCCGACGACGCCGCTCGATCTCGAGCCGGATACCAACTACCAAATCTCGATCGAGCTGCCTGCCGTTCAGGTGGACCGAGAGAACGATGCTTGGGATGAGCTGGAATCTCTTGCCGGGAGCATCGATGCACCGAGCGACTGGGCCAAGGAGCACAATCACTATCTTTACGGCTCACCGAAGACCGGTCAGTAGACGAGCCCTTCGGTGAATCGATCCGTTCTGCTCGACACGGTCTTTATTCAGGCGCTCCTGAACCGCCGAGATCAGTACCACGAGCAGGCCAAAGCGATCTTCCCGCAGGTGCGGAGGGTGGCGCGGGTGTGGGTTACCGAGGCGGTTCTCGTCGAGGTCGGGAATGCCTGCAGCACTCTGGATAGAGAGGCTGCAGCAGCCTTCATCCGGCAGTGCTATCGGACCGAGAACATTCGTGTCGTCTCGGTCGATACACCGCTAATGAGGGAAAGCCTGGCTCTCTATGCGGCGAGGCCAGACAAAGGTTGGGGTCTTACGGACTGCATTTCCTTTGTCGCCATGCGACGGCACAGCGTGGAAGCTGCGGTTACGGCAGACCAGCACTTCGTTCAAGCCGGCTTTCAGATCCTGATGTCGGACGAGGGTTAGCTGTCGCTCGTGTAAGAGCTCGATATCGCGGCAGCTCGTCGTCGTGCGAGCTGCCGCTTTCTCTTGCGATGGCTACCGCTTCCACACCGGCACGCGACCCGGGGTCCACGGACCGCCGGCGGCTTCGAGCTCGTTTTCGAGCGCTTCGAGATCGACCTCGATCAGCTGGCGCAGCGTCTCGAGCAGGGGCTCGAAGGCCTCGGCGGCGATCTCGTAGTTGCGGCGGTGGCTCTGGGTGGGGGCGGAGGTCGAGGTCCAGTGACCACCGACGATGCGGCCGACCCGTTGCAGGATGGAGGGTGAGGTCGGCTCCTGGGCGCCGCGCACGGTGTCGTCACCCTGCAGGTCGATGAGAAGGTCAGCGAGGCGGGTCTCCAAGTCGCGTAGTGTGTCGCCCATGGCCGGAGTGGCCGAGGGGGTGTCGCGCAGGGCGACCTTCAGATGGGCGAGGCGGTTCTGGGCCTCGGCGGCGGCCGAGGCCGCCCCGAGGACGGCACGCTGCAGCTTGGCGGTCTGCTGTTGGAAGGCGAGCAGAGCGGCCTTGTCTTCGGCTTCCAGGGTGGCGGTGCCGAGGGCGCGAGCGGTGAAGGTCTGGGGTTCGCCCAGGGGCGTGACTTCACCGCCGACTCGGCGCGAGAGACGCACCTGATAAGTGCCTGGCACCACCATCGGGCCGATGATCGGGTCGTCGAAGGGGCCGACTATCGGTGGCATGACACTGGCCGGATTGGGCGAAGGGAAGCGCAGGTCCCAGGCCACGCGGTGGAAGCCGGCGCTCGTCGGCCCTTCGAGGTGGCGCACGACCTGGCCGGCGTCGTCGGTGACGGTGAGGAGGATCGCCGGCGTCTCTTCCCGCTCTTCGGCGCGCAGCGCGTCCCAGGAGGGATAGGCCACGGAGCCGCCGTCTTCTTCGGTCTTCTTCTCCGCCGCGCGGCGCTTCTCGGCCAGGGTCTCGAGACCTTCGCTCAGGTAGTAGGTGAAGATGGCGCCAAAGGGCGGATTGTCGGCGAAGTAATGGCCGTCACCGAGGAAGGGATTGGCGCGCATGCCGAGGGGCAGAGCTTCGATGTACATCCAGGGATCCTTGGGCTGGAAGAGGATCGCCTCGTCGTCCAGGCGCTCGGCATTCAGGCCGCGCAGGGGGCTGTAGTCGTCGAGGATGTAGAAGCCGCGGCCGAAGGTGCCGAGCACCAGATCGTTCTCGCGCGTCTGCAGGGCGATGTCGCGCACCGCGATGGTCGGCACACCGCCCTTGAGCTGTACCCAACGGCCATTGCCAGCGTGGAAGAAGGCGCCGAACTCGGTGCCGGCGAAGAGCAGACCGGCATCCTCGTGATCTTCGACCACCGAATACACCGAGCCGCGCTCCGGGAGCCCGGTCTCGCCGCTGCCGGCGATCGAGGTCCAGGTGGTGCCGCGGTCGGTGCTCTTCAACAGGTAGGGTTTGAAGTCGCCTTTCTTGTGGTTGTTGAAGGCAGCGTAGACCGTGTCGTCGTCGTGCTGCGAGGCCAGAAGATCGTTGACGTAGGTGTTGGCGGGGATGCCCGGGAAGCTATCCAGTTTGTTCCAGCTCTCGCCGCCGTCGGCGGTCACCTGGACGAGACCATCGTCGGTGCCGGCGTAGATCAGGCCCTCGACCCGCGGCGACTCGGCCAGGCTGACGATGTTGCCGTAGGTCGAGGTGGAGCGATTCTTGGCCACCGCGTCGATACTCCACACCTTGCCCATCACCGGCAGGGTGTTGCGATCGATCTGCTGCGTGAGGTCGTCCGACACCGGGCGCCAGGAGTCGCCGCGGTCGTCCGAGCGGAAGATCCGGTTGGCGGCGTAGTAGAGGCGGGTGGAGGAGTGCGGACTGACGATCAGCGGCGCGTCCCAATTCCACCGCAGCGGGGCGTCGCCGGCATCGGGCCGCGGGCGGATGTCGACGATCTCGCCCGACGCGTGGTCGTAGCGCACCAGGTTGCCGTACTGCCACTGGGAGTAGACGATGTCGGGGTTGTCGGGATCGCTCTGGGATTGGAAGCCGTCGCCACCGACGGTGACGAACCAATCCGAGTTGCCGATGCCGTAGGCGGTGGTGGTACGCGACGGGCCGCCGAGGGTGAAGTTGTCCTGGGTGCCGCCGTAGACGTTGTAGAACGGTTCGTCGTTGTCGACGTGTAGCTTGTAGAACTGGGTGATCGGGAGATTAGCGAAGTAGCTCCAGGTGGCGCCGCGATCGAAGGTCTCGTACAGGCCGCCGTCGCAGCCGGCGAGCAGGTGGTCGGCATCGCCGGGATCGATCCACAGGGCGTGGTTGTCGACGTGTTTGTAAGTCTCGGGCACGCTGGTGAAGGTCTTGCCGCCGTCCTCGGTGACCTGCATGAAGGTGTCGTTGGAGTAGACCCGGTCGACATCGTGCGGATCGGCGATGATCTCCTGGTAGTACTGCGGGCTGCCGCTGGAGTAGGGGCCTTGCTTGTGCCAACTCTCGCCGCGGTCTAGGGAGCGGTAGAAGCCGCTGCCCTCGAGCGCCGCCTCGACGATGGCG
>JBCCGX010000467.1:0-7619 GCA_039029035.1 Acidobacteriota bacterium
AACCTGATGGGCTTCAAGGACGGGACCGCCAACCTCGATCACAACGACGACGCAGCCCTCAATGATCTGGTGTGGAACCAAGTTGGTGACGGCCAGCCCGACGGGGCGCTGGGGGGCGGTGCCCCCGAGCGCCCAGTCGGGCTGGCCGTCACCATCTTGGATCCACACCAGATCATTGAGGGCTGCGTCGTCGTTGTGATCGAGGTTGGCGGTCCCGTCCTTGAAGCCCATCAGGTTCCGCATGGGCGCCTCGCCGGGCCCTGCATCAGGGATCAGGTTGGCGAAACCGTCCTGGGTCCAGCGAGGCACGAACTTTCCGCGCGTCTCACGCAAGATCTGGCGGATCGCGTGCTGCGACGCCTCGTTGCTGTCGGCGGTGACGGTGAGGAGCAGATCGCCGTGGCTTCGCTCCTCGGTGACCATGAAGTCGTTGTCGAAGTGGGGCATCCGTTGCAGTTCGACCGGCTTGCGATCGGCCAGCCCGAACCGGTCATCGAAGAGGTCGTTGCCGTAGGCGACGACCACGGCCGTGCTCGTTGCCCCCGGCTCGGCGCCGAGAATGCCGCTGTCGTAGGCGGGGAAGCCGCCGTCGCGAGACTCGTAGGCCTCGCCGCTCATGACCTTTTCGATCGAGTCGCTGAGTTCGATGAAGGTCTCGCGGAGCTCCTCGCGGGTGTCGACCCGAAGGTCGAGCGCCAATACGATCCCCGAGGTTTCCACCTATCGACACTGCAAGGTCGCCAATGCGTCCTGCGGCTCTCGATACATCATACGCCGCCACAGTGGCGCGAGCACTCGTTTGCTCCTCGGGCCGTGGGGGGCTAAGATCGATGATGGCTGCGGCTCATCTGGGGAGATCCGCCGTTTTCCTGCATCGACGCGCGGCCGGAGAGTGAACTTGACGACACAAAAAAGCCCGTCGCGCCCGACGACGGCAGCGCTCGTGGTTCTCGCCATCATGGCGGTATTGTTCGCCATGCGCGAGGCGCAGACCATCGTCATCCCGACCTTGATTGCCGTCTTCGGGGCGGTGGTCGCGGAGTCGCCGGTCTCCTGGATGCACAAGAAAGGTCTGCCGCGCGTCCTCTCCATCACCACGGTGATGCTCGGCATCCTGCTCTTGATGTTGGGCTTCGGAGCTCTCACCGGAAGCTCGATCCAGGAGCTCTCGGAGCGCGCGCCGATCTATCAACAGAATCTGCGCGAGCTGACCGACGACCTGGTGGGCCAGGGAAGCGGATCGCTGATCGCCTTCGACACGTCTCAGATGTTCGACGAAGTCTCGCCGGACGCCACCTGGGATCTCGCCGTCACCCTTTTGAACGGCGTGCGCAAAGTCTTCAGTCGCGCCTTCCTGATCCTCTTCCTGATCGCTTTCATCCTCTTCGAGATCCCCAGTCTCGGCACCAAGCTCGAGCTTCTCGGTGGCGCCAGCAGCACTTGGCGCTCGATCGCCGAAAGCGTTCGCCGCTACCTGGCGATCAAGTCCGTCACCAGCCTGGCAACCGGCGTCCTGATCGGGATCTTTCTGACCCTGGTGGGGATCGACTTCGCGATTCTCTGGGGCCTGTTGGCTTTCCTGCTCAACTACATCCCCAACATCGGCTCGTTGATCGCCTCGGTGCCGGCAATCCTTCTCGCACTGCTGCAGCAAGGCGCCCCTGGCGCGGTGCTGGTGGCGGCCGGTTACCTGCTGATCAACCTGACCATCGGCAACGCCATCGAGCCGCGCATCATGGGCAAAGGCCTGGGGCTCTCGACCCTCGTCGTCTTCCTCTCTTTGGTCCTCTGGGGCTGGCTTCTGGGTCCGGTCGGTATGCTGATCTCGGTGCCGCTCACCGCTTCGGTCAAGATCGCCCTGCAGGAGTACGAGTCGACGCGCTCGATCGCCATCCTCATGGGCAGCGACCCCAACGCGACCGAGCCACCGCCACTCTCCGGCATCCACCCGATCCTCGACTCCGTGACCAAGCCCGCCTCCAACCTCGAGAAACGCCTCGAGCGGAGTTGACCGCCGCTCAGCTCTTGTCGGTGGAGATCGAGAGCTTGAACCCGTCCGGGTCGCTGAGAGCGAAGTCGCGCGCTCCCCAGGGCTGATCCGTGGGCTCCTGATCCAGTACACCACCGCGTGCCTCGATCGCTGCAGCGAGCTGGTCGATGTCCTGGGCGGTGGTGCAATACAGGCGGAATCCGATCCCCTTGGCTCGGTCGCGGCCCTTGGCGAAGTCGTCCTGAGCGAGCAAGAAGCGCATCTCTCCGGCTTGCACCACGGCACCCCGCAGCTGCCCTTCGTGGCGCATCTCTTCGGTGACGATGCAGCCCACCACGTCGCGATACCAGGCGATGCTGCGCTCCACATCATGGACGGTGAGCGACGGCATCACCGCGCGCAGACGCAGAGTTTCGGGTTGCTGGCGTTCTTCCATCGGCCCCTCTCCTTTGGGTTTTGATCCACCCTACCACGCCCCGTGCCCTGAGATCGGACGATGTCCTTCGGCCACCGAGCCTCGCAGCGGCTGTTTCGAAGTGGCTGAACTATTGGCTGTGTTACGGTCCCGACCATGGCTTACCAAAAGACCTCTCTTCCCCACACCGGGATCGCAACCTTCTGCAAAAGTCCCTACGAACCCGATCTCGACCAGCTTGACGCCGAGGTCGCCGTTCTCGGCATCCCCTATGACGAAGCCACCGCCATGCGGCCGGGCTCGAGACAGGCGCCGCGGGCCATCCGCGACGCCTCGACCCGCTTCGGCTTCCTCGGCAAGGGGCGCGAGTCCACCGGCTTCTTCGATATCAACCGCGACCGCAACCTGATGGCCGGCGTACGGATCGTCGACTGCGGCGACGTCGACGTCATCTACTTCGACCAGGAGCGCAACTTCCGTCTGGTCGCCGAGAGCGTCGGCAAGATCCTCGACCGCGGGGCCCTGCCGATGGTCCTCGGCGGCGACCACTCGATCTCCTACCCGGTACTGCGCGCTTACGAGGAATTCGGCCCGCTGCGCATCGTGCTGATCGACGCCCATCTCGACTACAAAGACGAGCTCATGGGCCTGAAGCACACCAACAACAGCCCCTTCCGCCGCGCCTACGAGCTGCCCTTCGTCGAGCAGATCCTCAGCTTCGGCATCCGCGGCATCAAGTCCACCGACCAGGAGCTGCGCGAGAGCCGCCAACACGGCAACCTGGTGTTCTCCAACTACGACGTCTTCGACAACGACGTCGCCACCCTCTTCGAGCAGGTGCCCGACGATCTCGGCAACTACTACGTGTCCATCGACATCGACGGCCTCGATCCCTCGATCTGCCCCGGTACCGAGAGCCCCGAAGCCGAAGGCCTGACCGTCACCCAGGTCAAACGGATCCTCACCGCTCTGGCCGAGCGCGGCACCCTGGTCGGGGTCGACTTGGTGGAGGTCAACCCCTACCTCGACCCCGCCGAGCTGACCCCGCACATGGCGGTCCAGCTGTTGATCGAGACGATTGCGACCCGGTTTCCCTGAACCAGGCCGCAATGATCCTCTTTCCCTCTCCTCTACGCGACAGGGAAAGAGACCGGGCGCAAGAAGGCGGAACGCGAACGGCGAACCGAATCTCGTTTCGCGGCGAGCTGTTTCCAGGCTCCGGATCGCCTGAGCGACTCCGGGCTCGAGCGAGGAGACAGACGCATGACACCCTCTCGATCAGTACAGCCTCGATCAATACAGGCTCGACTAATACAGTGGCCGGAACGTGAACCGCCCCATGGCAGGTTGGGTGGGAGGCACGATCACACCCAGTCGGGACTCCTTCGGAGCTTCCGCGAATTCCACGCCGATCGCCGACAAGATGACCTGACCGTCGAGATAGACGGTCACGCTTGCTTCCGCCTTACCCAGCGGCTGGTCGATCACCACCATCACCGTTTGGGCTTGCGCCACCTCCGGGTCGATGACCGCGCCCGCCCCGTACATGGCGTGCCACCCGTTGTCGTACCACGCGCCTCGGAGCCGCAAGCCACGTTCGTGGCCTTGATAGATGACCAGCTCGAACACCTCGACCTTTTCCGATTTCAGATCGAAGACACGAAATCCGGTCTCGGGCACGAGATTGGGGAACTCTGTCCCGATCAGGAAAGAGTAGGTCGATGTGGGGCCAGGCAGCGTAGCGACCGGCTTGGAGACCCAGCCGAACGGATCGCCGCTGGTGTTGAAGTCGACCGAGAAATCACAATCGTCGTCCAGTTGGACCGCGCCGCCGGCGTAGTTCCAGCCAGGGTACGCAATGCCACAGGGGTCACCCTGGGGATCCGCCAAGGTCATCGGGGCGACCGCCGTCCAAAGTAGAAAACAGAAGAAGAGGAACCTTTGCTGAGGAGCCATTGCAGTCATGATCTCGTCCTTTCTCGATGTTGCATCGTGCCGACCAGACACCCATCCCTCTCTGCGCAGCGTCGCGGGCCACGGCGGTCCGAACGTCACGCTTCCTATTGCGAAAAAGACCTACCGACAGGATCACGGTAGGATACAGAAAGTGGTGAGAAGCAACACAGAGTCGCGGCTGACAGAGCTCCTTGACCAATGGGCGACCGGCAATACAGTGGCCCAAGAGGAGCTGCTGGAACGCATTTACCCCAAGCTACGCGCCATCGCAGCCAATCGTCTGCGGCGTTCACCGGCGGCCACCTCTTTGCAGACCACCGACTTGCTGCACGAAACCTTCCTCAAGCTCACCCGGCAAGAGCAAGTGCGCTGGAACAGCCGGCGCCACTTTTTCGCCATCACGGCACGTCTGATGCGCCAGGTGCTGATCGACCACCTGAGGGCCTCCCAGGCCAGCAAGAGGGGCAGCGGCGTGTCACCGATCCCCCTCGATCAAGCCCCGGATCTGGCGGCGGCGGAAACCTATGATTGGGCAAGTTTCGATCAGGTCCTGACCGAGCTCGGCACGATCAATAGTCACGCCGAGCAGATCGTCGAGCTGCGCTTCTTCGCCGGCATGACACTGGAAGAGACCGCCGAGGCGCTGAACATCAGTCGCGCCACGGTCATCCGCCGCTGGCGATTCGCTCGCGCTTGGCTGCGCCACCGGATCGGCTCGCAATGAGCCACGATCGATGGCGGCGGGCGCAGGAAGTCTTCGAATCGGTTATCGAGCTACCCGCCGACCAGCGCCAAGATGAGGCGGCTCGGTTGTGCGGCGACGACGAAGACCTCTTGACCACCGTCCACGACCTCCTGCGCGCCGACGCCGGGCCCGATCCGATGCCCGACATCGATCCGGTGGTCGAGCTCGAGGGTGCTCTGGACGAGCGTCGCCGGCGACAGTGGATCGGCCGCCGGCTGGGGTCCTACCTGATCGTCGACCATATCGGTGACGGCGGTATGGGCAGCGTCTTCCTCGCCGAACGCGCCGATGAGGCCTTCACCAAGCAGGTCGCGGTCAAGCTGATCCATCGCACCGACCACGATGGTCTGCAGCGCTTCCAAGCCGAGCGCCAGATTCTCGCCGACCTGGAGCACCCCAACATCGCCCGCCTGATCGACGGCGGCACCACCCAAGAGGGCCGGCCTTACCTGGTGATGGAGCACGTCGAAGGCGAGCCGATCACCACCTACTGCGACCGTCATCGGCTCACCATTCGGCAACGACTGGAGCTGATCCGCCAGGTCTGCGCCGCGGTCGGCGTGGCGCATCAGAACCTGGTGGTCCACCGCGATCTCAAGTCCGCCAACATCCTGGTGACCCGCAACGGCACGCCGAAGCTGCTCGACTTCGGCATCGCCAAGCTGCTCGGCGGCAGCACCTGGCAGCCCGAGACCCGGGCCACCGGTCGCCTGGGCACCCCCGACTCCGCCAGCCCGGAGCAGGTCCTCGGCGGACGCATCACCACCGCGACCGACGTCTACGCCCTCGGCGTGCTGCTCTACGAGCTGTTGAGCGGCGGCCGCCCCTACCGCTGGCGGGACCGTACACCGGCGGAGATCGACGCGATGTTGCGCTACGACGTGCCGAAGCTGCCGAGCCAGGTGGCCCTCAGCCAGGTCTATGGCGCCAGTCCGGCCGCGGTGGCCACGGCCCGCGGCCTGCGACCGGCCAGCCTGCGCCGAGCGCTCATCGGCGACCTCGACAACATCGTTCTGCGCGCCTTGCGGCGAGAGCCCGAGCGGCGCTATCGCTCGGTCGAGCAACTGTCCGAAGAGCTGCGCCGCCATCTGGAAGGCCTGCCCGTCGAGGCACAGCCGCCGACCCTGACATATCGCTTGGGCAAGCTCGTCCGCCGCCATCGCGTCGGCCTGGTCGTCGTGCTACTGGCCATCGCCCTAGTGATCTCGATCCTGTTCCAGTCGGTGCGGGTCCGCCAAGAGCGCGATCGTGCCCTGCACGAGAAGGCGACCGCCGAGGCCGTCACCCGTTTTCTGGTCGAGTCGTTTCAAGAGGTCGATCCCAGCCGCTCCCAGGGCGACCAGATCTCCGCCCGGCGCCTGCTGATGAGCGGCGCCGAGCGCGCTCGACGCGAGCTCACCGATCAGCCTCAGGAACAGGCGACCCTGCTGTTGACCATCGGCCGCATCTTGAGCGGTCTGGGCCTCTACGACGAGGCCGAGCCGCTGCTCGACGACGCCCTCAACCAACGGGTCGGGCTCCTCGGAGGCCAACACACCCAGGTCGCCGAAGTCTGGCACGAATCGTCCCTCCTCCTGGCCCGGCGCGGTAACTTCGAAGAGGCGGATCGATTGGTTCAGGAGGCCCTGAGCCGACAGCCACCGCGGTCGGCGAAGCGGGCCCGCACTCTCCACCTTCAGGCCGACATTCGCCTCGCCCAAGGCCAGCACGAGGAGAGCCTCGATCTGCATCGCGAAGCCCTCCAGATCGAGCGCGAAACCCTCTCAGAGACCGATCGCCAGACCCTCGAGGGCCTGGCGGCGGTGGGTGTGGCGCATCAGCGGCTGACCCACTACACCGAAGCCGAAGCCATCTTCCGCCATGCCCTGGCCCTGCAGAGCGAAGCTTATCCCGGCGATCGACCGACGACGGTGATCCTTCTCCGTCGCCTGGCCCATGTTCTCATCCGGCAAAAGAAACCCCAGGAGGCCCTCGAGCCGGCGGTCCAGGCGGTCGAGATGAGTCGCCGCCTGTGGAGCCAGGCCCACATCGAGCAAGCCGATACGCTCAACACCCTGGCCAATGTGCGCCGCGAACTGAGCCAGGCCGCCGACGCCTACCCTCTGTACCTGGAGAGTCTAGCGGTCAGCCGTCAAGCTCTCGGTGACCGCCACCCGCGCTTCGTCGGCACCCTGCTCAATGTCGCCTTCCTGCTGCACCAGGACCTCGAGCGGCCAGGCGAAGCCGAAGCGCTCTACCGCGAAGCATTGGAGACCTTTCGCTCCACGGTCGGCGTCGAGCATCCTAACCACCCCAACCTCGGCTTCATCCTGATGGGTTACGGCAACGTGCTCAACGATCTCGATCGGCCGGAGGAGGCCCAAGTCGTCCTGGAACAAGCCCTCGAGCTCTGGCAACGGCGCGACCAGGGCGAGAAACGTAACGGCCAGTTAGCGCGCAGCCGCCTCGCCCACTCCCTGGTGCTCCTCGGCCGCTACCAGAGCGCCGAGGTCATGCTACTCACCAGCCTACCG
>JBCCGX010000468.1:0-7612 GCA_039029035.1 Acidobacteriota bacterium
CGCTCAGCACCTCGGGCGCTGCTGGCTGCTGGCCGAGAACGATCCGACCAGCGCTCCGCCGGAGGTTGATTGAGCCTTCTCCTGCAGGCTCGAGACCTGAGCAAGTCGTTCGCTTGGCGGCAGTCTTGGCGGACCCGGAAGCATCTGCGCGCCGTTGACGGGATCGACCTCGAAGTCCACCGTGGTGAATGCTTGGCCATCGTTGGCGAATCGGGCAGCGGCAAGACGACGTTGGGTCGGTGCCTGCTGCGACTCTTGGAGCCAGACAGTGGCTCGCTGCACTTCGACGGCGAGGATCTGCTGGCGCTGTCACGGCGCGACCTACGCCGTTGTCGATCGCGCTTTCAGATGGTATTTCAAGACTCTGCTTCGGCTTTTGATCCGCGGATGCGTGTCGCCGCACAAGTTGCCGAGCCGCTACAGATCCACCGCTTGGTCCCGCCGTCGGAGATGCCCCAGCGCATCGCAGATCTGTTGGAGACCGTAGGCCTCTCGCCGACGCTGGGTGATCGCTTGCCCCATCAGCTTTCCGGCGGCCAGCGGCAGCGGGTCGGCATTGCTCGCGCGCTGGCGACCGAGCCGCAGCTGTTGGTGCTCGACGAGCCGGTCTCCGCTCTCGACGTGTCGGTGAGAGCGCAGATCCTGGAGCTGCTCGAGGACCTGCGTCGGCGTCTCTCGCTGACCTTGATTCTCATTGCCCACGATCTTGCGATGGTCGAACAGATTGCCGACCGGGTGGCCGTGATGTACCTCGGCCGCGTGATCGAGAGCGGCTCGCGGGCGGCGGTCTTTCGGCGGCCCCAGCACCCCTATACCGCCAGCTTGCTGGCGGCAGTACCAATACCCGATCCGACCCGGCGGCGACGTCGCGAGCCCCTACCAGGCGAGATCCCGAGCCCGCTGGACCCACCCTCCGGCTGTGCTTTCCACCCCCGCTGCCCGGTCGCGCGAGCAGGTGATGGCGGCCTGCGGCGACGCTGTGTCGAGTCCACCCCCGGACTGACTGCACTTTCCGACCAACAAGAGGTGGCCTGCCACTATCCCGGACGACACGTCGAAGAGGACCGGCCCGCGCGCGAGAAGGGCTCCGAGCGGCGCTGACTCGGCGGAACTTTTGATCTAAAGTTACGTAGCACAGAGCGAGGCGAACTTGCACCCACCGGTACCGGATGCTCATTCTCCGGACGCCGTAGACATCACACGAATAGGGAGTCTGAGTATGAAGGTCATGAATAGGAGCTTTTGCGCCGAGACCTGGGGCGCCAGGATGCTCCTCACGGGGCTGCTGTTATCCATTGCGCCGGTGGCTTGGGCGGAGGCGATTCGCACGACGGTCGATCTCGGCGAGGATCTGAAGCTGGACGAGCTGCCCAAGGAGGCGGCCGAGCTTGGCCTGGAACGCAAGGACGATGCCATCGAGCTGGAGCTCGAAGACGCCATCGCGCTGACCCTGAGGCGCAACCTGGCTTTGGTCGTCGAGCGTTACCGCCGCAGTCAAGCGATCCAAGGGGTCAAGGAAGCCTTCGGTATCTTCGATCTCAATCTCGGTGGCAACCTGGTCATCAGCGAATCCTCGAGCCTGATCACGACAACTCTGGTCGAGACTGAGGGTGGATCCGTGACCGACGAATCCACGGTCTTCAACGCCGATCTATCCCAACTCACTGCTTGGGGCGGTTCGGCGAATCTAAGCTTCAGAAACCAGCGCACCGAGACCGATAATCAGAGGAGCATCAACAATCCTCAGTTCGTGCTCAATCTCGATGTCTCCTACACTCAGCCGCTGTTGCGCAATTTCGGCAAGCAGACGACCTACAACGGGGTTCTCGTGGCGCGCAACAACAGCGCTATCAGCCGCGAGGCGTTCCGCAACCAGGTCGAGGGCTTCGTGCAGCAGGTGTCGGAGCAATACTGGCGCTTGGTCGAGGCCCTGCAGCAGCTCAAGGTCAGCGAGGAGAGCTTGGCCTTGGCCAGAGAGCTGCACGATATGAATCGCATCCAGGTCGAGGTGGGCACCATGGCCCCGCTCGAGATGGTTCAAAGCGAGGCCGGGGTCGCGACGCGCGAAGAAGAGATCATCCGCCGCCAGGCAGCGGTCGAGGACTCGATGGATGTTCTCCGGCAGCTGCTGAATCTCGATCGGATCGAGTATTGGGACCTCGACATCGTGCCGGTGACCGATCCGATCACCGACTATGTGGAGATCGATTTCGCCAAAGCCTACGCCACCGCGCTGCAAAAGAGGACCGATGTCGAGCAGCAGCGGCTGACCAACGCCAACCGTGAGCTACAGCTCGCTCTGGCGCGCAATCAGCTGAAGCCCAGCCTCGACCTGACGGTCGGGTACGGGGTCAACGCCGTCGACGGTACGCGGCCGGGTCTGAGTCCTGCGGGCGAGGAGATTCTGATCGAGAACGACTACTTCGATGCCGTGGACCAGCTCCTCGATGGCGAGTCCAACGGCTGGTCCGTGCAAGCGGTGTTTGCTTATCCGCTACAGAATCGATCTGCCAAGGCCCGTCTGGCGACGGCCGACTTGGATTTCGAGCAGGGCGAGGTGGAGATGCGGGATCTCGAGCAGCAGGTGCTGCTCAACATCCGCAGCCTGGCGCGGGCAGTGCGGACCGCCCAGCAGCAGATCGAGTCCGCCGAGGTGTCCACCAAGCTGCAACGCAAGAACCTCGAGGCGGAGCGCAAGCGCTACGAGAACGGCTTGGCGACCAGTTTCGAGGTGCTGCAGATCCAGGAAGACTTGACCGAGGCTCTGAGCCGCGAGGTGTCGGCGATCACCAACTATCGCCGCGCACTGAACGATTTCTATTTCGCGACCGGTGAGATCCTGGACAAGGTCGGGGTCGAGCTGGTCGAGCCGAAAGGCGAGGAGTAGCGTATACCCGGGGCGCCTGTAGGAGGCGCCCCGAAAGGACGATTCAGTGTCCGGCGAGACCCGGACTCTGCGCGCACTGGGCTCCGGATTTAGCGCGCTGCGCGCTCCGGATTTAGCGCGCTGCGCGCTCCGGTTTTAGCGCGCTGCGCGCTCCGGTTTTAGCGCGCTGCGCGCTCCGCGACTTTGCGCCCGGTCCGTCGGTGAGAGCCCTCTGCAGGCTCGTCGTTGGTCGGTTTCATGTCGATACTGCCGCGAAAGTTGCAGCCGTTCTCCAAGGTCACTCGCGGCGCCTTGGCGTTGCCTTCGACCCGACCCGACTTGCGGATCATCACTTCCTCGCCCAACAGATCGCCCTTGACCTCACCTTCGATGCAGATTCGTTTGCCATGGATGTCGGCGGTGACGCGACCGCTCGAGCCGACGGTGACATTGTTTTGCCGCAGCTGGATGGCGCCTTCGACCCGGCCTTCGATCAGCAGGTCTTCCTGACCTGAGATATCTCCCTTGATCGAGATCGAGGGGCCGATCATCGCTGCATGCTCGGCCGGCTTGCTGGGGGCTCTGGCTGGTGCGGCGACAGGTGTGGCGGCCGGAGTCGGTTGGCGAACCGGCTCGGGGCGAGGGTCGGTGCTGGCAGTCGACTCGTTCTTCTTCCACATGTTGATCTCCAGGGTTGGCGCAAGACAGTGAATTATTTGAATTAAACTATTTAATAGAGCGCTTGGGGTCAAGGTGAAAACACGACCTGGCAGTTCGAACAGCCGATCCTCCTGGTACCATGACGCCGTCGTGCGAGTCTTCTTCACCAATCTGGGCTGCAAGCTCAACCAAGCCGAGGTCGATGCCCAGGCGAGACGTTTCATTGCCGCTGGCCATTCCCTGGCGCCGCAGCTCGAGCAAGCTGATCTACATGTCATCAACTCGTGCACCGTCACCCACCTGGCGGCGCGCGATTCGCGCAAGATCGCGCGCCGCGGCCAGCGTCTCGCCGCCGGCATGCGAACCGTGCTCACCGGCTGTTATGCGACGGCCGAGGCGCAAGAGGCCGCGGATCTCGACGGGGTCGATTTGGTGGTCACCAACGACCGCAAGGATCAGTTGCTGGAGCTGGTGCACGAAGCCTTTCCGGAGTCGCTCCCAGAACAGGATGCCTTGCCCATTCCCTATGTGCCGATTCAGTTCGGTCGTGCGCGAGCCCTGGTCAAGGTCGAAGACGGCTGCAATATGCGTTGCGCCTTCTGCATCATTCCCAGCACCCGCGGCCGGCAAAGGAGCCGGACGGTCGACGAAGTGGTCGATGAGGTGGCCGCCTTGAGCGATGGTGGCTACCCTGAGATCGTGGTGACCGGAGTCCAGATCTCGGAGTACGCCGACGGCGGCCGTAGGCTCTACGACCTTGTGGCGGCATTGCTCGAGCACACCACAGCGCCGCGGCTGCGGCTGACCTCGATCGCGCCGTGGAAGTTCGATGATCGCCTGCTCGAGCTATGGACGGACGAACGCCTCTGCCGGCACATTCACATGTCCCTGCAGAGCGGCTCGACCGCGACACTCAAGCGAATGCGCCGACCGTACTCGGCCGCCTCGTATGCCGCCTTGGCGGACCGCCTGCGTGAGGCGATTCCCGGCCTCGCCTTGACCACCGATGTGATCGTCGGCTTCCCGGGCGAGACGCGCAAGGAGTTTGACGAGAGCCTGGCTTTCGTCGAGCAGATGGCCTTTGCCCGGCCGCACATCTTCACGTACTCGAGCCGTGCCGGTACCGAAGCTGCGGGACTGCCGGATCAGGTGGCACCGGCGGAGAAGAAGACGAGAGTCGCCGAGATGCTGGCCGTGGCTCGGAACAGCGATCGAAGCTTCCGGCAGCGGCACCTTGGCGCTACGGCGGAGGTGGTTTGGGAAGAGCGCAAAGCCGGACGGTGGCGCGGCCTGAGTGACAACTACATCCGGGTGCTCACCGACACTGAGCAGGATCTGGCCGGGACCCTCAGCCAGGTGGAGCTGATCGGGCTGAGTGAGCACGGCATGGAAGGGCGACCGGTTATGGCTTGACCCCGAGCTTCCCCAAGCGTCGCAGGCGGGTGAGATGCGCTTGCAACTGGCGCTCGGCGATCAGGTGGACCGGGCGGGGGACGTCGGCATAGATCTCGGCGACCATTGCGGCCGGGTCGGTGGTTCCTGATTGCCAGGTGTTGAGGATCTGCTCCTCGCGATCGAGACGATGTTGCTTAAGCCGCCCAAGTCTGCGAACAGCTCCCGGTACTGGCGGGCCGTGGGCGGGGAAGAGGATGTTGGGGGAGAGCGCCGCAGCGCGATCGAGGGAGTCGATGTAGTCGTCCATGTCCCCTTCGGGGGGATCGATGACGATGGTGCTCAGAGTCGAGACGAGATCGCCAGCGACAAGTGACCGATAGGTCTCGTCGAAGAAGCAGAGGTGGCCGCGGGCGTGGCCCGGGGTGTGGACGACGCGCACCGGAAACGGCGCGTCGCCACCGAGATCGAAGATTTGATCATCGCCCAGCTCGCGATCGACTCGCAGGCCGCTGTGGTGCAGCCGGTCGGCCGTTAGAGGGTGGGCGCAGATCGGCACGTCGAGCTCGCGTCGCATGGTCTCCGCGGCGCCGATGTGATCCGGATGGTGGTGGGTCAGCCAGATGGCCTGGATCTCGAGGCCTTTGCTCCTGGCCGCGTCGAGCGCTTGGCGCAGACGGTCGGTCTCGTCGGCGAAGGGGGTGGCCGGATCCACCAGGACGGCTCGCCCGGTGCCCAGAATATAGGCGTTGGTGCGTGTCGCCGGCGGCAGCGTCGGGGTCAGCAAGGGCAGGAGGATGACGCCGGGGCGAAACTCGATCCGCCGCAAAGGACCTAGGTTGGCTTCGTCGGGCTGCAGCAGGCGAGGTAGGGCCTCGGCCGGTGCTTCTTCAGCCAGCACCCGCAAGATGTGGAGAATCGGTGGCGCGGTCATCAGCTCGCCCCGGCGCCAACGCTCGAGCGCTTGCAGGGGGCGGATCCACTCGCCGCGGTCGAGCTCGCCACCCATGAGAGATGGCTGTACGGCCTGGCTTCGCGGCCAGGGCAGGAGGAAGAAGCGATTGTCGAAGCGCATCGGCGCCAGTGGGGGAGTGAGCCAGCGCCCGGCGAAGACCAGCGGACTGGCGTCGAGCTGCCAGCCCTGTTCCTCGATCATCCCGGCGAAGTCGATCTGCTTGTCGAGCAGCCGCTGGCGCTGGGCAGGCAACTCTTGCGTATCGATCGGGGTCGCTTCGGAAGCCGGGTTGGCGAGCAACAGCCCGGTTTCTTCGAACAGCTCGCGCAAAGTACAGGCGACGAGACCCGGGGCGAGATCTGGCCCGAGCTGCTCGCGGCGCGCCGCGTCCATGCCGGGCTCGGCATCGCAGAACGTCGTGCCGGACGCTCCGTCAGGCGGCGCCGCGACCGGTACGGCGGCATCGCTGCGAGCTAGCCCGCCGCCGGGAAAGGCATAGAACCCTCCCATGAAGCGCATGGTCGGCGAGCGACGCACCCAGTAAACCTCGACCTCACCGGCCTCGTCGAGACGCCAGGGCACCACCGCGGCGGAGGACCGTGGAGGTTTGTCGCCGGCGGTCTCATGGCCGCGGGTGAGCAGTTGTTCATAGAGGCTGTCGGCAGTTTCGTCCATTGTGTGCTCCTGTGCCGCTGCTGCTTATAGCAAGGACGGAACGGTAAAGAAAGAGAGAAACATCTTTGATGGCGACCATTCAGCTTTGCTCGCGGTTGCGCTACGATGTCGCTGACTGACGGAGTTTGTGCCGCTGGAGCGGCGGCGATAGATGGTATGACGATATCGAAACAGGACGAGAGCCACCGCCGTGGTGCGACGAGAGCGCCGGTCGATCGACCGATCAAGCTACAGTTCGACGACTCGATGGAGGTGATCGAGGGGACCTGCCGTAATGTCTCGATCGGAGGCATGTTCATCCTCTATGAGCACTCTCGCCCCGCCGGTAGTCTGGTGCGTTTCGAGCTCGAGCTGGATGACAGCAACGCGATCCGCGGCCTGGGCGAAGTCGTCTGGATGCGCTCCAAGAACGATTTCGGCGGTCCCGAGGCGGGCTTCGGCCTCAAGTTCCGCTTCCTCGAGCAGCGGGATCGGCAGCAGATCTTCAAGCTGGTGAGCCAGCACATCAAAGAGAGACTGTCGAAACGCGGCGAGTCGGAAGAGCCCCCGGCACCTTCAGCGTCGCCCCCGACGCCTTCAGCGTCGCCCCCGACGCCTTCAGCGTCGCCCCCGACGCCTTCGGCGTCGCCCCCGGCGCCTTCGGCGTCGCCCCTCACGCCTCCGGAGCCTTTGGCGACGCCACCCGCAGCGCCCTCGCCTCCGACGCTTGCGGCGTTTCCGGATGTCGATGAGGCCCTCGCCGCGCCTTCGGCTCCTGCTCCTTCGGCAGCGCCCCCTTCAGCCTTGCCAGACGTCGATGCGGCTCTCGCCGCGGCCGAACTGCCGCCCGCGGACAACGAGGGGCCTACGACAGCCCACGAGTCGTTGGACCCCATCGCGTCAGGATCGGGATCCGATCGCCCGGCGAGTGAGCGGGCGGTGACCGAAGCGAGCTCTGCCGAGGAGGACTTGCTCGGTTCGACCGACACGCCGCTGGCACGCGAGGTTTGGCAGCCGCCACCACCGGTGGCCGGAGATGCGCAGGTGGATCCGGGTCTCTTGGATGGGAGTCCGCCGGCGGTAAG
>JBCCGX010000469.1:0-7576 GCA_039029035.1 Acidobacteriota bacterium
CCGCAGCCGAAATCGAGCACCGTACCTTGGCGGGGGATCCAGCGCGAAAAGAAGCCATCGACCAGAACTTGCCACAACTTGCGGCGCCACCCGAGGCGGTCAGGGGTCTCGACGGAGAACCTCTTGGCGTAGATGTTCTCGATCACCTGAGGCCGGGGAGCCTGGGTCGAGAGAGCGGTCGCGGGCACCGGAGCGCCGGCATCGGCCAGCGGCTCAGCTTTCAGCGGTGCCGCCGCTACCGGGATTTCAGGCGCAGATTCTGAGCTCGCTGCCGTTCCATTCGGCGGCGATGCCCGTAGAGTGCGGATCGTCTGTTCGAGCACTTCGACGCGGTGCGCGAGGGAGTCGTCAGGGGCGCTGGAGATGTCTTGCTTCATCGATCGCTCATCCAGAATATCGTCAGCTATCAGCATCCGTTCGAAGAACATCCGTAGCAGAACGCTCAGGTACCGGCGGCCCATCTGGCTGATTCTGAGGTTGGAGGCGCCCCAGGTCCGGCCGTACCAGTGGATGGGAATCTCGGCGATCCGATACTTGCGGATCAACGCGCTGAGGGAGATTTCGATCGTGATGTTGAAATGACTCGAGCAGAAAGGACCGCAATCGCGGATCACTTCGGTCCGGAAAGCCTTGAATGCATTGGTGAGATCGTTGAATCGAGTCCAGAAGAGGACCTGAATGAACCGGTTGACGATTCGGTTGGCGAGCCACTTGACCGGTGGGTAGCGCTCGACCCGGCTGCCTTTGCGAAATCGCGAGCCGAAGACGCAATCGTAGCCTTCTTCGATCTTGCGATAGTAGCGTACGACGTCGTGCGCGTCGTCCGACCGATCGGCCATGACGATGATCACGACGTCACCGCGGACGTGCGCCAGGCCGGTACGAATGGCACGGCCAAAGCCCGGCAGATTGTGTCGTTGAATGACCCGAACACCGGCATGGTCCGCGGCCAGCGCCTCGGCTACCTCCTGGGTCTCGTCGGCGCTGTTGTCGTTGACGATGACGAATTCGTGCGGGATGTGCTGTGCCGCCAGCACCTCGATGAGCTCCGTCACGGTTGGCGTCAGATTCGCTTCCTCGTTATGCGCTGGGATGACGACCGAGAGCTGTAACTGATTGGGCGGAGTCATGCTGCGTCCACCGCGTCGACAGCGTAAAAGATCTGACAATCACCGACCGGCTTGCGGACATAAGCCTCGCGTCCGAGCTTTTCTTCGAGCGTATCGGCGTCCGGCATCGTCCTGGATTTGGCTCGGCCAGTATCCGGACAAAAGACGACCGCGCTGGGAGGCTCGCCCAGGAACTGCTCCGGCTGGGTGAGAACCTCGTCTTTCGTTTGCGGCCACGGCTCGAGCGAGAGGGCCTTACGGCGTGCGTAGTAGGCGATCTGGCTGCTCCAGCTGAGACCGAGAACGAGGATCTTGGAATCCTCCGGCGTATTCAAATCGATCTGGTTGGCGACGATGAGTGTGCGGTGGTTCTTTGTGTGGAGACGCTTGGTGAGGCGTGTGTAGTCACCGTGCAGGAAATTGTAGAGATTCGACAGGACCAAGCCGACGAGCAGCAGGTGGCCGAGGCGTCCCATCGACGGTCGATCGATCATCTCAGCCAGCGCGATCGCCGCCGCCAGCAGAAGCCAGATTGTGATGCTGGTCTGGTAGTAGTCATGCACGATGTGCAGCTTGGGGAAAGCCAGGAGCGCGGCGAGGAACAAGAACAAGCACGTCGCGACATAGAGGGCGGTCCGTCGGTCGGTCGCCGCCAGAGCCCAAAGGAGGAGGCCGATACCGATCAATCCACCAAGGTTGTTGTCGAGCTGACGGTTGTGGACCACCTTGACCCACAAGTCAGGGGAAAGGCGATGCTCCGGCGTGCCGAGAGTCAGGCTGCGCAGCTTGTCGGACGTCAGGAGTCGACCGTACTCGTTGTAGCTCTTGGTCGAGTCGCTGAAGTGCAGCCAACCCACCGTCAACAGTCCGCTGAGGGCGAAGGCGGCAAGCTCGCAAGCCACGCGGCGCCGGTTGGCGAGCCTGGGGCGGACCAGGTAGAGCCAGTAGAGAAACAAGACGCCGAAGATGGCTGCCGCGGTCGTCACTTTTTGCAGCAAGGCACAGGACAGGGTTACGGCGAAGAGAAGGAGATCCCTGTTGCGGCCGCCTTGCAGCTGATAAACCGCGAAATATCGGACCGCGGCAACGGTGAAGAACAGGGCTGCGGTCTCGATGAGAAAAGAGCGTCCCCAGAAGAGATACTGCGGTGCGGTGAAGAAGAGGATGGCGAAGATGTGGCCTGCGCGACGGCGAAATCCGAGGGCGCGCAAGATCTGGTAGATGTGCGGCAGGCAAGCGAGGAGAAACAGGAAGCTGACGAGTCGGCCGGTGGCGTCGAGGGGGGTGCCGGTGATCTGGTGCATCAACGCCACCGTCATCTGGTAGATCGGCAGCTCGAACGGGATCGACCAGGGTTTACCCAGGACCGGCGTCTCGTAGGCCAGAGACGGACCATTTTCGGCCAGCCAATAGGCGGTCAATGCGGTCTGGGTCTGGCGGGTCGCATGGGCTTCCAAGAGCGGCTGGTGGGCATATGCGAGGGCGCACCAGGCAGCAAGGCCGATCGCCAGGCACACGGCAATCGTGTAAGCAGTCTCGGCAAGCTTGTGCATTCGCTCGGGCGCTTCGAACACTGTCAGCCCCGTTGGGGCAAAGAGTTCAGACGGCTTGGCAAGGCTCGCCAGGTGTTGCGGGCAGGAGCGAAGACTCGGCCAGGCTCAGGTTCCGGTTCCGGAGATGGGGAGAGGGGATTGCAGAGATTTTTGTCGGTGGCTGATTTTAATCACTCTGAATCGCCCGGGCAACCGGCGTGCCGGGCCGGTAGGAGGTAGATCGCCTGGATGAAATCTCTCCTGTCGGTATCGATGGCGAGTGTGGGTGCGCGGCGCCCTAGCAGCGGTCCGAGTCCTGGGCGAGAGCGGGTCGATCGGGGCGGTCGAAGTGGGATTTTGACAGCATCCTGGGGCGGCATTATCCTGGGGCTTCATTAGACTGCGAAGCATCCCAACCACCGCGTCGGCTCAGACTACTTTTTCGAACGACGCGACTTGCCGCTGCCGCAGTGCTGGAAACTGGCATGCCAGCCGACAGAGATGGATTGCTGAAGACCGCCCGAGCTTCGGGCGTCCTGGACGCGATGCTATTGGCCGTCCTGACCCTGATCGGGATCGCCTACTTCAGCCAGTACTACAACGCCGGCTTCAACCTGGCGGACGAAGGCTCGGTCGTCCTGACCTCGGCTCGGTTATTGGAGGGTGAGACGCCTTATCTCGGCATCGAGTTGGGGTACGGCCTGCTCTGGTTCTATCCGCTGGTGGCACTGTTCCAGGTGACCGGGGTCAGTTTCGTCGCGATTCGGATCTTCTTCTGCGGCCTTGCCATTCTGACCGCCTGGCTCGCTTTCCTGACCTTGCGCAAGCAGACGGGTCGCCGGGACCTCGCGGCGGTCGTCGCGCTGGTCGTTTTGATCGTGCCAGGCACCCTGCACAAGGTCTACATCCCGTTGATTGTGATCGCCAACATGTTCTGCTTGCCGAGACTGGGGCGCCATCGACCGATCCCCAGCACGGCGGAGGTGTTCGTTGCCGGCCTGGTCGCTGCGGCGAGCTATCACATTCGGCCCGACCTCGGTCTGGGTGCCGTGCTCGTCCTGGCATTGGCGTTGGTGTTACAGGCGGTGATCGGGCCGCAGACATGGTCACAGCGAGGCTACCAACTGGGGCGGACGGGCCTGCTGCTGGGTGCGGCGTTTCTGATCTTGACGCTACCGTTGGTCCGAATTGCCTTTCACGATGGCTTTCTACATCTCTATTGGGACCTGCTCTACCAGCCGGTCAATTTCTTGAGCCAATGGCTGACTACTTTCTTCGGCTCCCTGGTGGAAGGCTTGCGCTCGGTGATTCTGGTGCAAGTGGCCTGGGCATCGCCGGCTCCCGCTGTGGCGCCCGAGATTCCGGTCGAGGCCGGCAAGACACTGGCCCGTACTCCGCTGACCGCGGCCTGGAGCGAAGGGCCTGGTCGCGATTTGGCGCTTCTGACCTACCTACCGCTCCTGTTCCTGGCGCTGGTCGCCGGCTTGGCCTGCTTTCTCCTGTTCCGGCAGGGGCTCCGGCAACGGATGCTGGACGGCGACACCGCCGAGATCCTGGCGCTGGCCGGAATCGCCTTTTCGGCCTTCCCGCAGTTCTTCTTGTTTCGGCCCGATGTGGCCCACGTTTCGCAGTTCATGCCGGGCTTTCTCGTATTGGCCGGCGTGTGCTTCGGTCGCTGGCTCTATCCCACCCCAGGTGCGATGCGAGAGGTGGCAAGAGGCCCAGCGTCCAAACGGAGATTCGGGACTTGGGGCCGGGCGCTGGCCGCTGGCCTGTTGGTCCTGTACGTTGCGTTTTACGTTTCGATTGGTTTACGCAATGCCAGTGCCGGGTCGATCGCCTTGGCTCGCTGGCGCACCAAGGCTTTTGTCGGCGCTAACGGTGTCGAGGTGAATCTGACGACGAAAGAAAAGAACTTCTATACCGCTGTCACTCGGACCGTCGAGGCGCACTCGGGTGTGGATGACTTCGTACTTTGCTTTCCCTACTGCCCGGGACTCAATGTCGTCACGCAGCGCAAGACCTTCATGCGACGCTTGTATGTCGACGATGGGATGCTGCGGCTGGACCCGTTCTGGCAACAGCGGATGATCGCGCGGATCGAGACCGAGCAGGTGCCGCTGATCATCATTCAGGATTGGGCCATCAACCGAACCGAGATCTCACGCTTTCAGAATTGGGCGTCGGTGCTGATGGAGCACATCATGGCAGGCTACGAGCTGGAAGAGACGCTCGGGACGTTCGCGTTCTACGTTCGAAAGAGTCAGTGGCAGCCGACCTCGGCTCTCTCAAAGACGGCTCTGGAATCGACTGGAGGTGAGAAAGCTCCATAGAGCTTTGCGATGGTCGTATCGGCCCTCGAGGTGCTCATTCCATAGGGATTGCATCGCATCGTGGCGGAACCAGCCGGCGGTCTTGGTGGCCTCGAGCGCGTTGCCCATCCGTTCCCGCAGAACCGTCCGGAACCAGGTCGTCAGCGGCACCCCCAAGCCCTTCTTGGGTTTCGCCAGTAGCTCCTCCGGCAAGAGATCCTGGGCCAGGCGGCGCAGCAGGACCTTGCCTTTGCCGCCGTGGAAGATCAGCTTCGGGGGTAGACCGGTCAAGCCGTCGGCCACCTCCGGATCGAGGAAAGGTGCTCGGACCTCCAACGAGTGCATCATGCTGGCGCGGTCGACCTTGGTGAGGATGGAAGACTCGAGATAGGTAGCGACCCAGGTGTGGATCTGTGCCTGCAGCTCACTCACGTCACTCCAGGCTCGGAAGGCGCGCCGAGTCGGCTCCAGGATCTCTTCCTCGTCGATCTGCTCGGCCAGCTCGGGCTCGAGGATGTCGACCACTTGCCGCACCGGGAAGCTGGCCATCCAGGCTTGTGTCCGCTCCTCACGGCTGTGGAGTAGTCCTTGGCGGAAGTGGTGCAGCTTGAACTTGAGCGACATGTTGGCGGTGCTGGCTGGCGCCAAGCGCTCCAGAGTCGCGAGCCCATGGTTCCACAGCCTGCCGGGTGCCAGAGCCGTCAGCCAGTTGGCCACGGTCCAGGCCCGGAACGGATCGTAGCCGGCCTGCAGCTCGTCACCGCCATCGCCACCGATGGCGACTTTGACGTGTTGACTGGCAAAGCGGCAGAGCAGCGAGGTGGGGACGATGCTGGGATCCGCGAACGGTTCTGGCAGGTTGTCCAAGACCTGGTGCAATCCCTCTTCGAGTTGCTGCCCCGAAACGACGATCTCGTGGTGCTCGGAGTCGATCGCCCGAGCCATCACCCGCGCCGACCCACGTTCGTCGTAGGAGGCGTCGTCGAAGCCGACGGTGAAGGTTCGAATGGTCTCGTCCGGCCGCTGCCGCCGCCACAGGGCGGCCAGCAGCGAGCTGTCCATGCCGCCACTCAAGAAGAGACCGACCGGTACGTCGCTGCGCAGACGCAGCTCGAGCGCCCGCGACAAGCGTTCGGTCGCCCGCTCGCTGGCCAGTGCCGGCTCGATCGGCTCGATGGGCGGAGCGAAGCGCCAGTAGGTACCGCCATCCTGCTGGCGGCCTTGCAGGTCGACCTCGACCCATGAAGCCGCTGCGACCTTGGCCACGTTTCGATACACCGTCCGGGTATCCGGCATGCCGTCATAGACCAGGTAGCGGGCGATTCCGAGCGGATCCGGTGGGGGAGGGCCTGCGGGGAGACGGGCGAAGGTGGCCAGCTGGGACGAGAAAGCCAGATACGACTGGCCGTCCGCAGCGCGATAGGGCCCCCAGAAGAGCGGCTTCTTACCCCACCGATCGCGGGCCAAGAGCAGGCGGTGCTCGCGTGGCCGAAACCAAGCCAAGGCGAACATGCCGTTGAGCTTCGCCAGGGCCTCGACGCCCCAGGCTTCGAGCGCTTCGAGCAGCACGGCACTATCGAAACGGCGATCGCACGGTCGCCCTATTGCCTCGAGCTCGTCAGCGAGCTCAAGATAGTTGTAGACCTCGCCGTTGAACACCAGGATCGATTGACCGGAGCGACTGGTCATCGGCTGGCAGCCGGCTGGGTCGAGGCCGATGATGCTCAGCCGTCGATGGCCCAGCGTCAGCTCGGGCGACGTCCAGCGACCCTCGTCGTCGGGCCCGCGGCGGGCCAGGTCGCCGAGCAGGCGATCAACGAGCTCCGGACCCTGCGGCCCGGCGATGCCGAGCACGCCACACATCTAAGCCGCTGCCTCCTCCGAATCGTCCACCTTGTGGACCGCGTAGCCGAGTTGGCCGGTCGATTCGTGATGGATGCGCATGAGAACCTCGCCGAGGATGCCAAAAAAGAACGAATTGGCCGAGCCGATCACGAAGGTCGCCATCAAAGCCGGCAGCGGTGTCTCGACAAAGGTCGCGGTGTAGTCGATCCCGATCCATCGCAGCCAGCCGAACTTGAAGCACAGCATGCCGAAGCCGGTCAATGTAGCGGCGAAGAAGAACAACGCGCCGAGCTTGCCGAAAAAGTGCATCGGCCGGGTATAGAACCGGGCCATGAAGAAGATCAGCACCAGGTCAGCCAAGACTTTCAAGATGCGCTCGCCGCCGTACTTGCTGACGCCACCGCGCCGCGGGCGATGGTTGACCTCCATCTCGGTAATGCGCGCGCCGAGCTGGGCCAAGAACACGGGGATGAAGCGGTGCATATCGCCGTAGAGCCTGAGCTCGCGTAGCAGCGAGGCGCGATAAGCCTTGAGCGTGCAACCGCAATCGTGCAAGCGTACTCCGGTGAACTTCGAGATCAGCCAGTTGGCCAACATGCTCGGCACGCGCCGCGAAACGAGTACATCTTTACGTGCCCGCCGCCAGCCGCTGACGACATCGAAGCCTTGCTCCAACTTCTCCACCAAGTGTGGAATATCGGCTGGATCATTTTGCCCGTCCGCGTCGAGCAAGATGATGATCTCTCCTTCGGCCAGGTCGATACCCGCCGCCAAGGCG